>JAJZYP010000069.1 GCA_021798015.1 bacterium | reverse complement strand
TCTTAAATTAAAAATTAAGATTGGAGTTATTATGACTGATTCAATCGTTTCGGCAGAATTAATCGAACGGAAAATTTATTTAATCCGCAATAAAAAAGTTATGCTCGACAGCGATCTTGCAGAGCTTTACAATGTTGAAACAAAGGTTTTAAACCAGGCGGTTAAAAGAAATATTGCGCGCTTTCCTGAAGACTTTATGTTTCAGTTAAATAAAGAGGAAGCTTTGGAACTTTCAAGGTCACAATTTGTGACCTTGAATTGTTTTTAACGCCATAAAAGAACTAATGACCCCGCCGGAAAAACAAGTCCGGAAAATAGTGTTTAAAATAGAAAAACAATAACCGCCTTTTACAGCGGCAAATAAATCTCCCCTTCCATAAATGTTACCGCACGCCCCGATATAATTACGCGGCCTTTTTCTCTTTCCACCCTGCATAATATCTCTCCGCCCCTTTTAGAAACCTGCACGGCATTTAAAATGTTTTTATCCAGTATGTCTGCCCAGTATGGAGCAAGTTCGCAATGTGCAGAACCGGTTACCGGGTCTTCCGGTATGCCAAATTTCGGCGCAAAAAAACGGCTGACGAAGTCCGCATTATCGCCGGGAGCGGTAACTGATACTCCGCGCAAACCGAGCCGGTTAAGCAACGTCTGGTCAGGAACGATAGAACGGACGGTTTCTTCGCTGTCATATACGGCAATGTAATCCTGCGCTTCAAGCACCGTAACGGGCGTTTTTCCAAGTCCTTCCGCCAGGCAATCCGGCATTACGCTTAATTTAGGCATATATAAGGGAAAATCCATTTCAAGCATATTTCCGTTTTTTCTAACCGTTAAATTCCCGCTTTTAGTTTTAAATACAATATAATCTGCGGAATATCCTATATGTTCGAATATAACGTGAGCCGCCGCCAGAGTTGCATGTCCGCACAGGTCAACCTCTTTAACTGGAGTAAACCACCTTAATTCGAAGTTATTTTCGGAAGGCACAAAGAACGCTGTTTCCGACAGGTTGTTTTCTTCGGCGATGGATTGAAGGAGATTATCTTCCGGCCAACTCTGAAAAGGACAGACTGCAGCGGGATTGCCGCCGAAAACACGACCGGTAAATGCATCTATTTGAAATTGTTTGATTTTCATAATCTTTCATTCTTCAAATAATAAATACGACAGATAAATTTGATGGGATATAATAAATTATTAATCTTCTATTTTTTTTCTTGGTAATATTTTCCGAATTCTTCCAGAAAATTATTATTATAAAAATCCTTTTTAGGGCCTTCAGGATTATTCGGATCAAGAAAACGCCTTTTGCTTAGATTTTCATCTTCCATTAACTTTTTTTTAATCTCATAAAACTCTGCATTTAATTTAAGATTAGGAAATTTCGCTTTCAAATGTTTTTTTAAGTCTTCATAATTTAATGGAAATTTTGCTTTCAGCATATCTTCTTCTTCAAGTCTAATCGCAGGTGCATTTGGATCGTTAGTTATCTTCAGACCGTCTTTTTCAATTTTACTAACTTTAGAAAAAATAACTGGTTTTACATTGCCTACAAGCTTTAGTGTCGGCTCTCCACCTTCTTTAAAACTTCCTTCTTTAATAAATTTTATCTTTGGAATTAATTTGCTATCAATTAAAAGTGCGCCGCCTTTCCCCTCAACCTTGCCATTCGCAATATCCAATATAACGGCATTTTCTGCGCCAATCTTAGATATTCTTTCTAAATGACTCATCCAAATCTTTCGCTCTTCATTTATGATAGCTTCTAATAATATTTTAAGTTCACCGTATTTAATTTTAGAACTACTCCCGTTATAGCGATAATAAATATCGGCTTCTTTTAATATTTCTCCAGATTTTGTGCAAACAATCGGTTTATTTTTAGCCTCCTCAATTTTAATGATGCCTATAGTTTTTGAATTTTCATATGTGATAAATTTTTCAAAAATTATTTCCGGTAAAAATATGCTATTTAAATATAAAGATATTTTTGCTTCATCTGTTGCCTCAAAATTATTATTTTTTAGACCAATTAAATCTCTCGGATGATCTTTTATGCCAAACACGATACAACCGCCCTTGGTATTCGCAAAAGCAGCCATAGTTTTGGCATATTCCTCTTTAGAATTCCAGTTAAAGGACTCTTTAAATTCAAGTTGACCGCTTTCTCTGGAAATAATTCTATACGGAATTGAATTACTATAAGAAAATATTTTTTTATAACATGCGGAGTTTTTAAAATCTTCTGACATATTATTAATTTTATTGTATTCTACATTAAATATTTATTTACGCCATTCTTAAATTTATTATTATATTTTATGGTTCTCCATAAAAGTCACTGATATTTTAAAAAATATAAATTTAATATGCTAAACTTAATTTATTATTAATTAAATCTACTATTTCCTGAATATATTCATTGAGAATTTTACGTTTATATATATATATATAAGAAGGATGGTGCGTTGCAATAAATTTTAGATCATCTTTGATATAAGTTTTTGAAAACACGTATTTGAAAGCGTTATGACTTAACTCCAATGTTTCGATAATAAAATTGGAGACCTGTTCCCCTAACATTATAATGATTTTAGGATTAAAACGATAAATCTCCATATATAAATGCTCTAAGCAATGAGTCATTTCTTTTTTATTAGGATATCTTATTTTATTATTTTTATCCACCGGCGGGCATTTAACAAGATTAGTCCTATAAACTATTATATTCTCACTCAATCTTTCCTCTATTTTATCGATAATTTTGCCTGTATTAGTTGAACTGCAAAGAGGTTTCATTACCAGTTGTTCCTTATCGAACTTTGCAGACAAACCAACAAACATAATATCAGCGGGATCATTTATTGTGCTTACCGATTTATTCAATAAGTATTTATTTAAATCTTGTTTAGCGGTTTTGCATTGTACATGACATTCATTGCATGCTTTTTTGTTGAAACGTTTCTCAAAACTTCCGCAAGATGTAAATGTTGTTTTCATAATAAAAACTATTATATTTAGAGGTTAAAAAGTTTTTAAAAGATTTGTTTTCTCAACGAATTTATTCAAACAATCATCGCTCACGGCGGAATAATTACCTGAAGTAAAGTTAAACAAATTCCTGCCAGTAATATTAGATAATGTATTATCTGGCATTATTTTTATATTACACATACTATTTTTCAACAAAAAATCATTATATATTTTGGTTCCATGATATAGCCTAAATTTGAAAGCACTTGCTCTAAAACCTACGCCAAATACTTTTGCATAATTTTTGAGTTCGATAGCAAGTTCAAATGTTTTACTCATATTATTTTCTGTTTCTCCGGGAAATCCGTATATAAAATAAGCTTTAATACTTATACCGGCTTGAAAAACTTTTTTAAAAGTTTCCTTAATTTTAATAATATTATGAAATTTTTTTATTTTTTTTAATATTTCTTCAGAACCTGACTCGACTCCAATGAATAATTCAATACATCCGCTTTTTCTTAAATCGCACAACGTTGCAACATTGATGTCTTTAAAAGATAAAACATGAGCCATTGAACGCCAAGACAGGCCTGATTTATTAAATATCTTCCCAGCCAACTTTATAGACTGAATATCTCTCAAAAACAAATCGTCTAACACCCTAATGGCATTGACATTGCCATTATATAAGCTTTGAATCTCGGCAATTTCATTTTTTATACTTTGTGCGGACCTACGCCTAATCAGATTGTCTTTATTCAGATTCTTTGCAGCGGCACAAAAAGCACAACTATATTTACACCCTCTACTGGCAATAATAAAAGCTTCTTTATAGCCATTCTTATTTTTAGAAGGTTCATTCTCTAAGAACTCTCTGTGTAAATGCAGGTCGGAAATTTCTCTGGGGAAAAAAGGACTTTTTGCATCCACTTTAAAAAGTTCCCTCGGAGGATTTTTGCGCTCTTCTTCAAAACTAATAGCATTATCATTATCTTGAACCAAGGCTGAAAATAAAAAATCAGCTTCCCCGATTATTACAATTATTTTATTCTTCGTGTTCCAATTAAAGATTTCATGGTAAAGAAATTTTGCTGCCTGCCCTCCAATTATGAATGTAGTTCTAATTTGACATTTTTCCACTATTTCCTTTACCAAATGCATATTTGTTGTAAAGATATTTATACCTACAAATGAAGGGGTGGTTTTTGAGAAATATTGACAAATTTCCTTAACGCCCATTTTATGATATACAGCATCAAGCAGGTTGCAATATATGCCATTGTCTTTTAAATTAGAGGCGATATATGCAAGTCCCATAGGCGGTATCACGTTCTCATCATAATCATGCTGAGATTCTCTAAAAAGCGGAGAATTAACTAATAAAACATTTCCTTTAAAGTCCATTGCTATCAATCTCCGCGTTTTTTAAGACTTGATTATATAAGCAAATAAATTTTTGATATTTTAATTAGACTTTAATAATTATCGGTTATTCCCTCGACTATCTTAATTTCTTCATCGGTTAAATTGTATAATTTATAAACAAGCTCGTCAATCCGATTTTCGATAGTTTTTACTTGAGATTGTTTTTGAAGATTTTGCGGATAATCGTCATCTTTTGTTATTGCAAGAATCTTATCCGTAAGTTCAATAAATGGTTCTTGTCCTGAACCGGATATTTTTTTAATCGGTAATTTTTTAAAATCATCGGGGTAAAATCCTATTTGACTTCTTCGTGCCGAATCTAAAAACTTGTAGGCAAATTTTGAATTAAGAATTGCTAAAAGATATTTCAAATTAAAGCATTTTGAATTTTCTTCTAATTGATTTCTAAATGGATAGATTTTTTTTATTTTAAAGTCTTTTTTTATACTCCCTTCAATACTTCTGTTTTGCACATCTTTTATGTCTTTCCATAAAACCGAGACTATAATACTATCATTACATAGCAAACCTGTATTGTCATATATTGCTCCAGTCATTCTTCCCACCATTATTTTATCCGGAACATATAATTCTGAAAATGTGGGTCTGCGAATTTTTTTAGGAACTCTGTCTGTGTTCCATTCCAAAAATTTTATTTTCTCAATTCTATATTTGATAGTCCATTTTGCTTCAATATATCGTTTGGAATGTATTTCATCTTCCTTTTCGGAAATTAAATCATCTTTTGAAAATTCGCCTTGATACAGCCTTTCTTCCGCATTTAATACTAATCCAACGCTCACATAGCAAATTTCTTTCCAAGTTACGGTGTTTGATAAATCTCCAATAGTTTTGCCTTCGCTATTCAATTTAAATGTATTTTCGCTCATCTCGGATTGTTTCTTTGAAGGCAAGAATATGAAATTATTCCATTCTTTAACATGTTTAATTCGCAAAGGTATATTATTCGGATTTATTTTTTTCTTATATTCAATAATGATATTTCTAATAGCGGCATCAAATATTTTTAATTCAGAACAAAAATCTATTCTATTTATTGCTGCATTTTTCAAAAAGTAATCATGAGATTTTATGGCGTACTTTGAAGCCATATAAGCATCTGAAATAATAAATTCAAGTATGCCGTTAGGCGTAAGAATTTGGTAACCTTTTTCGATAAATGCTACATATAAATCCCACTTTTCCCATAGAGTTTCATAGGTATTAGACTTTTTTATAATTTCTCTCTGCTGTTTTATCGCTGAACTATCGGCTCTTATATATGGCGGATTTGCAATAACAACATCAAATCCTCCATTGTTGCGGAATACTTCGGAAAAATAAATTTCAAAATCAAAATCTTTTTTCCCGTCGGTAATATTTAAAATAAGTTCATCTATTTTCTTTTTTAAATCCTTCTTTTTTTCATGATTTATTTCTTCGATAATGCTATTTTTATATCGTTCTATTTCATCAAAACTTTCTTTATTAAATAAATTCAGGTCGGCATTTAAATCTATGCCTAAGAGCGAATTTCCGCGGACTATTTTGTAATCAAGATTCGGTAACGGCTTAATTTGCTCGATATCTTCTTCGTCAACGATGAGCGAAAGCCACAATCTCAGTTTGGCAATTTCTACCGCACCCGCATTGATATCTACCCCGTAAAGCGAATTTTCTATACATTCGCGCTTAAAATTATAAAGCGACCTATCGCCGCCGCCTTCCATAAAAATAGAGAGAATATTACGCGCTTTTACTATCTCGCTCATCATTCCGACAAGAAAAGCGCCGGAACCGCAAGCGGGATCGCAGACTTTAATAGAGGCAAGTTTTTCGTCTATTTGTTTTGCATTAGCGCGAATACTTTCAGGTATTTTATGAGAATAATCCTTCGTTTCTTTTTCTTTTAATATAACAGCAGCTTCATGCTCGCCGACTAATTCTCCGATTTTTATGAACTTGGAAATATCATTCTTTTCAACATTATCTTCTAACCCTGCCGATAAATAACTGACGAGGCTCTCTTGACACATATAATGCACTATTTCTCTCGGAGTATAAAACGTACCCTGGGTTTTTCTGTCGTTGGATTCTAATAAATTCTCAAATACCTTTCCAAGCATTTCAGGATCTACCGCTACCTCTTTTTCTAACGGCTCGTCTTCTTTTACGGTAAAATTGTATCGGTCGAAAATATCTAAAATACCGTTGCCTTTGTCGCCTTCTTTGGTTGCAGTCTGATTTGAAAAAAGCTCGTTCGGCAGGAGAATATCGATATGCACCCAATCGTAATTATTAATGGGGTCAAAAAGACCGCCGTTTAGAAAAGGAATTTTGCAGTTAAACCGGCTATAAAAATTATAATCGCGCTGCTGGGCAAGCGCCTCGTAAAAAAGAGGCTCGAGAATATCGTTAAAAAAATTTTCGTAATTTATATTTATCATTTTCTTTTCAAAAAGTCTGCGCAGGAAATCCTTTGGTCCCGTTCCCCAGCTTTCGTTGCGTCCGACCCCGAACCAACCCTTTTTTTGTAAAAAATACAGGAATACTATCTGTCCGAGAAGTTTTTCGGTAAAATTTGACGTATCGATATTTTTAGCCTTAAATTCTTCCTTTACTTTCTCATTTGTTTTTAGAATATCGTCAAGCCGGGCATTAAGCTCCGTAAATAAAGCATAATATTTTGCATAAAATTCTTTGGTTACCGTTTCTATATCAAATGCCGCTTCAAGCATAGATAGTGTTGGAGGATTTTCATCATCGCCGACTATGGGGGTGAACCTGCTCTGCGCCGTATGACTGCTTTCATTTTTACCGACTAAAAATGACCATCTTCGCGCAGGTGTAAATTCGTCTTTTATTTTAATCTTTCCGTTTTCGGTCTGTTCAAACCGGTAATCCATCTTTATCAAAGAAAACCGCCAATCGTCGTTACTAGGGGAAACGAAAGCTACAAGCGCTGCATCTTTTTCACCCCTTTTTTGAAGATACCTTGCAACAAAATTACGCTGAGCGGTTCGCGCTCTTTCAATAGAATTTTCTTTCTGCAGATAAACTATCAGAATATCGATTTTCTTTTCTTCCGTGTCGGTATATGTACCAAGCCGCTCGTATGTTTTAACGTAAGGTAGAAAAGCCTCTTTAATATATCCCGTCTCTCTGACGGGAAAAGCTTTGGATTCGTCAATTTCATTGCAAAGATTTCTTATAAAATTAAGAAATAATTCCTTATTAAAATTGTTTTCAAAGGTTTCTTTAACTAATTTTTTAGCCTGCTCTTTATCCATAATATTTTAACTCCGTTAAACTTCTTTTTCCGATATCAAGTAAACTGATAAAATAACCTCTCTTTTGCCGGATAATAAAGGATTATTTTCCGCATAATGAGGGTTTAAAAGCTTTTCGGGTATATTTTTTTGAATTACGGCAAGGACTTTAAAAGGATTTTGCATTTCGTTGCCGAGACTGTTTAAAGTTTTTAATGCTTCCTTTATAGTCTGCTTAGGCAATCCGCCCTCGTTTAATTGCGTGATAACTTTTCTTATGTAAGATTCCTGGTCGTCAGTAAACTTCATAGAATCTTTCAGTGTTAATTTTAAAATTTTTATAATATTCGAAGCACTGTCCTTTCCTCTTCCGGCTTGCGGTTCTACGTTTTCTTCATTAGTGGCGAGTATAAAAGCGTTTTTATTCTTATCTAACAGTTCATATATATTTTTACGAATATTTTGTTTTTTTTCATTCATATCGCTTTCAATCAAAGATGCGGCAGACATAAAATCAAGTTCCGCAGATTCATTAAATTCATCAACCATATAAAACTTTTGAAGCTTCCCTGCCCTAAAATACGTTATAAGATTATTCGCAAATTTCTCATTTGCTTTTGCAGTCCTCGCCTTTTTAGGCAACCTCTTAATCTTTTCAAAAAGTTTGGGCTCGTTATCGCGTATTTCCTTTATTTTTTTTAAGTATTTAAGTTCGCTCTCATTTGAACCTTCTTCGCCGGTTATAGTTTGTTTTGAAATTAATTTATTAAATAGTTCGTGTGAGCCTACCGGTTCTCCTTCCGTTAAAAGAGCCGCATCTCCGCCTAAAAGCGTTAAAAAGGCGTTAATTTTTGCTTCAGCGGCTTCTTTAAGTTTAATCTGGTCATTTGACTGCTTGGTAGGAAAAAAATTATATGTATATATTTTATTGAATTTTGTGTCTATACGGTTGATACGTCCGACTCTTTGCATCATGCGGGTCGGGTTCCATGGTATATCATAGTTTATAACCACATTGGAACGATGAAGATTCACTCCTTCAGACAGTATCTCTGTTGCAACGAGTATGCGGTAATCATCTTTAGGGTCAAGCGCCTTTGCGTCAAAGTTTTCGATAACCTTGTTCCTAACCGAATACTCCGAAGCGCCTGTAAAACAAATAACGGTTTCAGACGATTTTTCTGTTAATTTCTGGGCAAGATATTCCGCAGTTTCTTTAGATTCGGTAAAAATAACAAGTTTATTTTTTTTAAGAATTTTATCTGATTTAAGCATTTCCAAAAATAGATCTAATTTTGGGTCTCTTTCTATTTTCTGCCAGATATTTTTAATTTCTTTTAAAATTTTTAAATCATTTTCAAGATAATTAATAAAATCGTCTCTAAAATCTGAACTTTTATATTTTTCGGCTTTATCTTCATCTATAAACTTCTGAATAGCACCATAATCTCCATTTTCAATAAGTTCAAATATTTTATTGGTATATTTTTTACTTACATATACATTTCCGTTTTTATATTCTTTTATAAACATTTCATATGAACGGATGAATCTGCCGATAGAATTTTTAAATGCAAAAAAACTGCTCTCCAACCTTTTAACCAGAAGAATTTTCATAAACTTTCCCATATTCCTCTGAGATTCTATTTCAAGCTGTCCTATTTTTCCTACATAATATAACAATGGCGTATAACGGGCATAGTAAAAATCTTTTGATATGAGTTCTAT
>JAJZYP010000068.1 GCA_021798015.1 bacterium | reverse complement strand
AATGTAACGGTCAGTTATTTTTAAAACATCGTCCAATATCTCTGGGTGATTCAGGCAGTAATTCCTAAACTTAAGCCATGAAGCCATATCCCCCCTCGATATTATATCATCTATAGCCTCGAGCGGGAGTCCTTTTTCGATGTTGACGTTTATATGCCGATGGTTCATTATGTCGTATTTTTTTATCTTTTCCATAAGTTCAGCCTCTAATTCATTATATCATACCCTACTTTTAATTCCTTTACTTTTACCAGCTCATCTTCTCCCACCTCTTTTTTCCAGCCTTTCCTATCTTTATCCCAAACAAAGCCGAGTTTTTTAACGGCGTCTTTAACGGCGTAAGTTTTAACGGCGCCGTTATCGTTTAAAATAATAACTTTGTTTTTGTCGTTATCCTTTTTAACTTCATCTTCTTCAGGTGTATGGTCTAATGAATCCAAAAAGGCTTTGTAAGTTTTATAGCTCACTTTAATGCCCGCCGCGGTTAAGGCTTTTAATTGCGAATTAATACTTAATTTTCTCTCAAGCATTATTTTCACTTCATTCATAAAAGGCATTAAGAGTACGTCTTTTTTCTTTGCCTTCGGCACTTGATTTTCGATAGATTCCATTAGTATTTTTTTTCTTTCTTCTATACTTAAATCCTTTTGGACGATATTTGTTTTTTTCATTTTTGACCTCTTTAATTAATTTAATTTATGTTATATATTGTTATATATCATATTAATTTTAATTTGTCAATAGGTAATATGTAAATAATAACTGCAATTAATATGTAATAAAATTGGAATGCATAAATAATAAAATTGGAATGCAATATAAATGCAATATATATTAAATTTTCACTAAAAGATTGGAATGACGAACTTAAAGCAAAAGAAATAAAACAGGAAAATCAAGGTTTTGAGAGGAATAAAGACAAAGAGCAGAAACTCGACGACGAATTCGCGCAGGATTTGCAAAGACGACTAGATAAATCAAAAAATATAAGTAAAGGTTTTGGGAGGTCATAAATGCAGAAAAATACTGATGTTGAAGGTATAAAAATCGATAAAAAATCGAAAAGTTGTCAATGCCGTGTCAATGATTTAGAACAAGGGGCAATGCCTACTGAATACTTAATTTCAAACGGTTTTGTCAATGTGTCAATGGGGGAGGCAAGGAGAGATTTATGCCCGGAAACCCGCATAAGTTCGTCTCCAAAAAAGGCACTTAACGCTAATGCCGGTATAGGATTGAGTGTAATTTCAAAAATGGCTAACGCCCGCAAAGTCAATAACGGTATAGGATTAAGCGGTTTTTTCAAATTTTTGCTAAAAAACGATAAAAAATTGGTCAATTCTTACTTAAAAGGTCTGATTTTCTTCAAAAATTCCTTAAATTCGAGAATATTTTCTGTAATTCCGCCAAAAGCCTTATTTTTAGAGGATTCTATAATTGCTTTTAGGGACTTAACGGATATTCCACTCGAAATTCCGTTGTTCGTGTCAATACATTTATTAAGTGCATATCTCTTAAAACTTAATGTTTCTATCGAGTTTAAGAATCAAGTAATAAAGTCGGACGCTTGGGGGATTATACTTGCAACCAGCGGGGCGGCTAAAAGTTATACTGAAAGCCGTTTTGAAAATTCTATGAATATAGATAATATATTAAACTCCGGCGTAGTGTCGGCGGCGGCATTTGTTGAAGAATTATCGAAAAATAACAACTCAATTTGGATAAAAGACGAATTTGCACAGCTTTTGAAAGCTATGAAAAATCAGCCGTATATGCAGGAATTAAAAGAATATCTGTTAAAAATTTATGATAATAAAACAATTTCCCGGACAACGAAAAAACAGGGAGAAACAATTATCGAAAATCCTGCTATCACAATTTTAGGGCTTAACGTATATGAATCCTTTTTAAAGAATATAGACGCTGAAGATTTGATTGACGGATTTGCCCAGAGATTTAATTACACGATTGCTAAACCGGACAGCGACAGACCGCCTCTTTCCGTTCCTATTTATGATACAGGAAAAATCGAAAAAATAATTATGAGAGCTTGGAATAAAACGCCCAAGCCCGAAGAAAATAAAATATATTATATTTCTAAAGCCGCAGAAAAAACGTTTATAAACTCGTTTTTAAAATTGTCAGGGGCAAATGACGTGCCTGCCAGCTTTAGCCGACGTATACTCTATAAATCGCTTAAATATGCGTTGATTTACCATATTATCTTAGGAAAAGCCGATAAAACGAAAATAGACGATACGGACATTGCTTGGGCTGTTAGGCTTATATCGATACATATTGAAGACGTTAAAACTATGTTGCGGGAATATAGCTTTTCGGAGTTGGAAAAGAAAGTCGCCCGGATTGAAGAACTCAAAAAAGAATTTGCTAAAATCGGCAGAATCTTAAAACCCCGCGATATTATAAGGCATTTAAACAGCATTAAAACAGTGTCCGAGGCAACAGCAATACTAAATATCGTCGCATCGGATTAATCTTTGTTGAAAAAATGAAATTAGTCGGGATAGAAAAAATAGCAGAGATATTGGATACAAGCCCTAAGACCATTTATGACTGGACTTCTACCCGCAAAATTCCGCATTATAAAGTCGGGCGCTTGGTGAAATTTGATATTGACGCAATAATGAGCTGGCTTGAAACTTGCGAGGTTAAGCCTTATAATAGGGGAACAGGCGGAAAGTCCCTTAAAGGAGGTGGTAAATAATGGGACTTTTCAAAAGAAAGAACAGCCCTTATTATTTTATGAAGTTTCAGGCTAACGGTGTCCGTATTTACGAAAGCACGAAGACTAAAAATAAGAAACTTGCCGAAGAAATTTACTTAAACCGCAGAAATGAAATTATAAACGGCATAGAACCGATGATAAGAAAAGAGCCGGTAAAGTTTTCTACCTTTTCGGAGCTGGCGGATAAGTATTTGGAATTTATCGACGGCAGGCTTAAATCTTTTTACGGAGTATCCGGTTTCGTAAGAACATTAACGAAAAGATTTAAGGATAAACCACTTAACAGCTTTAATATGGAAGATTTAGAGCTTCTACAAACGGAATGGATTAAAAAAAATTACTCCGTTGCCTATGCTAACCGGCTTATAATAATTTTAAGGCGTATGTTTAAAAAAGCTATCGACTGGGATATGGCAAACGAAGATCTGCTAAAAAAGGTCAATATAAGCCTTTTAAAAGGCGAAACTAAAAGATTAAGGTATTTATCCGAAGATGAAGCCGAAAGGCTTATATTGCATTGCGAGCCTTATTTAAAGCCTATCGTGATAACGGCGTTAAATATGGGAATGAGAAAATCGGAGATCCTTAAACTTACTTGGGACAGGGTAGATTTAAAGAACCGGTTAATCTTGCTCGACAAGACGAAGAACGGGGAAAGGCGGGAAATACCGATAAATCAGACGCTTTATAACGCTTTATCGGAGCTTACAAGACATATAAAATGCGACTATGTATTTTTACAACCCTGAAACCTTAAAACCGTATTACGACGTTAAAAAGAGCTTTGCGGGGGGGGGGTTTAAGAAAAAGTAAGATATTCGACTTCCGTTTTCACGATTTAAGGCACACATTCGCAAGCTGGTTAGTTATGGGCGGAATCGATTTAACGACCGTTAAGGAGCTGTTAGGGCATAAAGATATTACGATGACCTTAAGGTATTCTCATTTAGCGGCGGCGCATATCCAAAATGCCGTAAATATTTTAGACGACCGTTGCAAAATCGTTGCATTGGTTAGTCAAGAAAAAATCAATAAAATATGAAATCCTTATTAGATATGGAGCCGGCGATAGGAATCGAACCTACGACCCGCTGATTACGAATCAGCTGCTCTACCACTGAGCCACGCCGGCAGTTATATCGCCCTTTTTGAGTTTTTAATAAAATTAGATTTATCGTTTTTATCTTCTATCTCTTCCGCTAAACTATTTATTAAATTTTGTATATTTTCAGCACTAAAGTGATTAAAATCCTCGTTTAATTCCTTAATTTTTTCGTCAAAAAGCATTGCGGAGATCGGACCTAAACTCGAGGAAAAAATATCTTTTATCTCATTTAATTTATCGATAGGCACTATTTTTTTAGTTTTAGTCCCCTCGCTCTCCTTTGTTTCACCTAATAAGGAGCCAAATATATCATCCTCGTCCCGAGAGCTAATTCTTTTCTCGTCACCGCCCATCAAAGGCTTTGAGGAAAAATTTTCGATAGATTGATTGACTATTTTTATAAACTCACTTTCAAGATATGATGTCTCCATTTTAAGCAAGTTCACATTGGAATTTTTTTGGCTTACGATAAAAATAAAGCCGCTTCCAAATCCATTTATTATAATATTTCGTTCTTCAAAATTAAGATATAACGATGATATGTCAATGGAAGAAATAGAATACGAAGCAAAAAGTTTGCTTATTTCAGCGGAAATTTTATTAACTGCCGCAGGAATAATATCTCCATCTTTTGCGTCGAACCTTAAAACTTCACCATCAAGTGATGCTATTGCGCACGCTTCTACACCCGAAATCTTAAGTATTTTATCGATTATACTTTTGTCCTTGTCATCCATAAAAGTTTAAAATGCGCACGATTTATAAGTTACTATGCTGGGCTATATATACCAACTGCTATATATTTTCAAGCAATTTAACCGCTTCTATCTGTGTTTTAAGAGGTTGAACCGTTGGAGATACTTTTATGCTGTATAATATATTTTTATTATTAATAATTATCTTTTTGTAATTACCAGCCTCACATACGGCGCTTTTAAGGTTTTTAAAGTTTAATATTTCTCCCAACTCCTTTGATTGGTTATATAAAAATATGGAATCTGCAGATTCAAAATCTGGATCTTCGACATCTTTAGAATATAAAACTTCTCCCTCGGGCTTTACTGCCAAAATACCCTCTACTCCTGAAATCTTTGCAAGGCTTTCCCCAATTTTGACGACTAAGGCTGGATTTGTTTCGCCTGCCTTGCTTAAATTTGAAATATCAATATCTTCACTCTCAATTATTAATGGTTTCTCCCCTTTTTTTTTGCCTTCTTCATTAATAATTTCAATAATTTCATCAAAAGATTTATTGAGAGTCTTTTCCGGAGCCGCCTCGCCGATACTGACCTGAATATTAATCTCCCCTTCTAAATCCTTTAACTCACGAAAAGCATCTATATCTTCTTTGCGATCAAAAATAGCTTTTGTTATTTTGCCGTCATTATAATATATTAACCCGTTTGTATTTGATATCTCAAATGAAAGTCTTATATTATCAAAACTATAAAACTGATCTAATTGATATTTTATATCCTCAAGTATCATTTTATTTTACACTATCAAGATATGAATTAATATTAATATATAGTAAAATTTAATCAAAATATTATTAATTTATTAAATATATATTTTTATCTGTTTATTTGTTTATAATAATATCAAAAAAAATCTACTTAAGCAAATAAAATTCCACTAAATTAGGTTAAAATTATAAAACGTTATAATTTTATCACACGGTAAAATATTAAAATATCTTATACATTTATTTTAGTAAATGTCAATTGCAAAGTTGTTAATGAGGGTAGATAGGTATGAGCATACTTACCAGTATAAAAAAGTAACTAATAACGATAATGGTGAGCGGCCACCCTCATAAAGATTCTATTTAAAAAAATAAAATTAAGTTTTTTCAGGAAAAAAATATTTCTTGCCGAACAAGAAATTATGGTATAATATAACAAAATTAAATGGGGTATTTATGATAGGCTATATAAATTTAGGCATACTTTTAATTACATTAGGCTTTGTTATCGGTGTTTATGTTCATACGGATAAAAAGATAGAAAAATTATCAAATGAGATTAAGGACGTCGATAATAAGTTGTCAGGTAAAATAGACGCAAACAGCAAAGCCTTATCCGATGAGATTAAGGACGTCGATAATAAGTTGTCAGGTAAAATAGACGCAAACAGCAAAGCCTTATCCGATGAGATTAAGGACGTCGATAATAAGTTGTCAGGTAAAATAGACGCAAACAGCAAAGCCTTATCCGATGAGATTAAGGACGTCGATAATAAGTTGTCAGGTAAAATAGACGCAAACAGCAAAGCCTTGACGGATAGAATGGACAGGCTATACGATATACTAGTCCATATGGGATTTAGGGACAAAGCTGGCAACGAATAAATAACCCTTTTGTCTTAAAATTGTCTCATAGCCATTTTTTACTATACTAATTATGTAATAATATCAATAAGTTATAAAACAGGGTTTGTGATTCGTAATCAGTCGTTCCGACCATAACATTATATTGAGTTTATTGTTTTTCTTTTTGTTGATTTTATTATTAAGGAGTTGCTTGTTTGGATAATATTGCGGTATTATCGCTCAATCCTGCCTTAGATGTATCATATAAAATTAAAATTCAAAAGTTAGTTGATGACGAATAAGAATGAAAGCTAAATTATCGGAAGTTTATGAAAAAATTAAAGCTTTTTCCGTTTTACGATAATAACTTTTCGGAGACCGCAGATGAAATTACCGATTTTTTAATAAAGACATCCTCCTCTGATAATTATCATAATATTAATACCGTTCGCCTCCTCAAAGAGACAATTAATACAACGGTTATAGTTCCAACCAACAGGGTTCAATACCTTTTAAAATTTTTTATTCTTCTATCGTTTAAAAATAAATTAAACAATAATAATAATAAAACTACCGCATTTATTCCAAATATTAAAACAATAAATGAAGTTATTAATGAATTTCGCGATTTTGTTATAAGGGACTTTAAGGGAGAGGCGCAAATCATTAATTATGAGCACAAGAATATTATAATTTATGACATATTAAAGGGTTTCAAAGAGTTACCCCAAGAAAATCCGGGAGCAGTTTTTAGCTTATCCGAGGATATAACATCACTGCTTAACGATTTTTGCAACTATAATGTGGATACGGAAAAACTTTATAACGAGTTGGCGGGCAAAGTTTCAAATGGCTCTCATCTACCTTCTTTATCCGATTTAATTTGTGGTTATGAAGGAATTGAAAAGCAGTTTAATCTTATTTTAAAAGCGGATAAAGCATATAAAGATAAACTAAAAGATTTAAATTTAATCGACGGCGAGCTTTTAATAGGCAGTTTTGTTAATGCGGATGAGCCGGCTTTAAACCCCGTTTTTAAAAAACATTACAGAGATAAAAATATTTTTATCGCCTTAATTAACGATGTTCCTCCAATTTATATAAAATTTTTAAATAAATTAAAGAATAACGCAAATAACTTTACTATTATTTTGCCATATATTTATTATCCTGATTTTAAAAAGGATATTTATCCAGGATACTCTATTTATTTCGATTTTATAGCAAAAATGAATGCAGGTATAGATGAGATTCAAATAAAAGAACAAGATGTAAAGAATGGTCAATTTCGCATCAAAACCGATATTGCAAATTCTCTTTTTAAAGTTGCAGAGCAACATCGCATACCGACAGGCGACAATGAAAGGGGTCATCTTGAAAGCAAAAATTGCAAGGAAGAAGAAGCCGCAAATAACAAGGATAGCGAAGACGGTTGCCGTAGATGGGATGATGTAAGAATTGTATCTGGATTAACCATTGAAGACGAGGTTAAAAATGTTTGTACATTAATAAAAAAAGATCTTTTAAATGGAATTAAGCCTCAGGAAATAATAATAGTGTTGATGGAAAAATCTTATGCCGTGCCTGTTTATTCAGCCTTTTCGGAGTTTGGGTTTGAAGCTAACTTTCTTGTTCCGCTTAACGCCTTTAATGACAAAGATGTTCTGTATTTTTATAAAGCCCTTGAAATGGCGAACAGCAACTTCAATTATAAAAATATTATTAATTTTTTATATTTAAGAAATAATAATCAAGATATTATCGATCATATTATTTGCATAAAAGATAAGTTAAATATTTCGGATGGCAAAGATAATCTTTCAAATATTATAAATTATACGAATAAATACTGCCGATTAAACAGAGATTTAAAAGAAAACAAAGATATATTAACATTAATAGAAGAGCTTGAAAATCTTAGAGAATATGTTTATATAGATATCGATACACCACTGAGTTTTGAGGAATTTTTAAGGTATCTTAATAAATTAACCGATTTTTTGTTTCAACCTGATTTTAAAAATCAAACGCAAGCTCGGCAAAACTCATTTATAAATCAGGTTATTAAGACTATATCTTATTACGATGTTTTACTTAAATTTAAGTCAAAAAATACAGCCGAAGGTTGTGGGAACTCATCGTATGAATTCAAATTTAATTTTAAGGAATATTTTTTATTAATAACAAAATTATTTGAAAATTATGAAATCTCGCCTAAGATTCATAATTCCGGTATAACTGTTATGGGAAAACTTGAGGGGAGATACAGTTTCGCGAAATCCGCCTATATTATGGGGTTTTCAGAAGATTATTTTCCCGCCAAAAGACCAAAAGATTATCTCTTAACCCCAAAAATTAAAGAAAGATTGGGTATGCCGTCTTATGAAAAATTAGAGCTTTTCCAAAAATCTCATTTTTTAAGCTATATGATGCTTTTCGATATGGTTACTTTTAGTTACCCTGTTAATATACAAGGTAAAAGGAGATTGAAGTCGCCATATTTGTTCTTTATCGAAGATAAATTAACAAATTGCGAGATAAATGAAACAAATGAAACAAATGAAACAATGGAACCTAACGGATTAAATTTGATTAAAAAAATAAACGACGAAGAAGAGGAAAAAACGGAAAGATATAGTGAGGTTTTCAATAAGATAATCCAGCTCGAAAGGGTTTACACCAATAATTTAGATAAAGATGAAAATCTAAATAAACACAAAGACAAGGAAAAAGAAATCGGTATTTTTAAACGGTTTAAAATAGATTCTATTTCTCCTAAAGCAACCTATGATTATGTAAAATGCGGCTATAAATTTTATCTTGATGATATTGCCAAAATAAAAAAAGTCGAATGGGATTTTGATGAAAAATCATCTTTAATATTTGGCGTCATAATACATGCTGCAATGAAAAAATTTTTGGATTTAGAGATAAAGCCTCTTGTTGAAAGCGGTTTAGCAGGTAATAACGTAGAATTTTTAAAGGTGCAGGAGATTAAAACGACATACTCGGATAAATTCAGGGAAATAATATTAAATGAATCAGGTTTTAACCTGTTATCTTATAGATATGTAGAGCATACAAACAAAATTTTGGAGCTTATATTTCCAAAGTTTTTGAAAAATTTGTTTGATAAAGTTAAAAAATACGGTTTTAATAAATTAGATACGGAATGCGAAAAAGAAAGAGAAATATTATTCGAAGAAAATAATAGCTTAAAAAGCATTAAACTAAAAGGAAGGATAGACCTTATTTTAAGTCATACAGATAAATGTCATATAGATAAACGCATAAATCCAAACAGCGCCAAAGGCAAAAACATTGCATGGGTTTACGATTTTAAGACAGGTTATCTTCAAAAGTCCGGTTTTGTGGAATTTGTCAAAAATTTTGTTGATAATATAATTGATAATGTAAAAGATGATAACATCAAAAATGCCAATGATTATTTATCATCTA
>JAJZYP010000067.1 GCA_021798015.1 bacterium | reverse complement strand
CTATTTGGGAGATTGACCTTTTGAGGCAATTCGGAACGGATTTAAAAGAGCCGCATATTAAACCTATAAAGGGAAAAGAATACGAAGGACTGTGGGAACTCAGGATTAAATTTGCGGGCGACATATCTAGAATATTTTATTTTATGCCCGTTAAAAATACTTTTATATTGCTTTACGGTTTTATGAAAAAACCGAAAAGACTTCAAGGCGTGAACTTAATAAAGCAATGCGTTATATGGAAGATCACAAAAGGAGACTAAAAAATGAATAAGAAAACTAAAAAAACGTCTTGACAATGAGTGCAGTATAATCTTTATCTGCATGTTTGTCAACGCATGTCGCCCCCGCAGGCAAAGATGCGGGTTGGGACACCCGTTGGGTGAAAAGTTAAATTCTCGCAAAGTCATTCCCCTGCCCAGCCTGCTTTAGCCGTGATGACATTGACGCCCACCCCCGATTCCGATTTCCGCATATCTGTTTATCGAAAAATTATGGGTATAAAACAGTTTATAGCTGTATAAGTCTAACTTTGATGTTACGGGAGCGCTGGCGGTATAAGTCTGTCCGTTAAAATAAACGGTTTGGGATAAAACCTTGGAGCCGCTATAGATGTACGGCACATAAGTAAAAGAAATTATAAGGTTAAATATAAATAAAATCATTTTTTCTAAACCGCATTGCATATTCAGTAAGAAAGGAACAATTATAACCTGAATCTATATAAAAACCGCGTTTAGCAAAACTATCGATCCAATAAGATACAGGCTGAACATTGAGATGAGTTTTATCTGCAAAATCATCCGGAGTTGAAGAAAAAATTACATCATCAGCACTTTGGCAGATGTTCTCAATAGCCTTTTGTCCGTCTTCTTCATTTAAATGCTCTAAAACTTCTATACATGTAATTAAGTCATATTTATTGTCAAATTTCTCAGTTGCAGAAGCAACTTGACAATATTTTTTAATATCATCTCTAACTTCCTTTATAGCGTATTCGGAGATATCTATGCCAAAGGCTTCAACGCCTCTATCTCTTAATGATTCTACAAGAAATCCTTTAGCGCAGCCAACATCCAAAACAGTTTTAGGTCTTATATCTTTTGTAATTCTATCGGCAATATTTCCGAAAAATTCTAGCCATTGAGGATAAGTTCTATCATATGAAATACCCGCATAATTATGATAATAATTGTAATCATAAATTACAGGAGATTCCTTAGGTTGTCCTGATTTCATTATATTATCCATAGTGGTTTCAAAACCTTTATTAAATATATCAAGATTTGGATTATATGCAAAATCATTTTGAAGGTCTTTCCCCCACTTTACTTTAAAATAATCTATCTCTTTTTTTAAACTTTCATGCTCGTTTTCCATGCTATTATTATTTTTTATTTCTTGTCCACAATCATAAAGCATTGTATATGGAGTATAAACATTAAAATAACCCAATTTTTTTAATTTTAAACAAAAATCTAAGACATTTAATTCCGATGTTAAATTTTCATCCATACCCTTAGTTTCTTCGTATAATTTCTTTTTGACAGCCATACATCCTCCCGAAACAACGGAGTAATTTTGCAAAAGATTTGCTTTTCCGCTATATCCGAAATCTTCTTTTTTTAATTTTCTAAACACATACTGTATAGCATCAGAACTAAATACTACCCCTGCATGCTTAATAGTATCGTCAACATATAAAACCTTAGCCCCTGCAATACCGATATCTTTACGCATAGCATGTGAAACCAATTCTCTTAACCAATCTCCGTTTATTACTTTCATGTCATCGTTTAAAATTATCAATACCTCGCCTTTAGCAAATTCAACAGCATAATTGATCATAGCTGAATGATTAAAGGATTTGTTGTAATCTACAACTTTTATTTTATTTTCTTTTTTTATTAAATTTAAATATTCAATTGTATTTTTATCTCCGCTATCCATATTAATAATAACAATCTCATAATTTTTATACAATGTTTTTTCCATAATACTTTCAAGAAGGCCTTTAATCATTTTGTATCCATGACGAATAGATATCATTATGCTGATGAAAGGATTTGATTCAATGTCATAAATTACCCTATTATATATTGGAGGCAATGGAGCTTCAACAACTTTAGCTTTTATATTAAGTCTATCAAGATGTCCTTGAACCGCTCGTCTTGCAGAATTTACCGCGTACGGTTTATTATCAACATTAATAGCAGTTGATCCATTAATCATCCTCCAATGATATAAAACTCTTGGTATATGTCTAATTTCATAATATTTACATTTTTCAATAAAGCGAAGAGCAAGGTCATAATCCTGCGAACCTTCATAACCTTCTCTAAAACCGCCTACTTCCTCAATTATAGACCTTTTATAAACACCCAGATGACTAATCATATTTTGAGATAAAAATAAATCGGGATTATAACCCGATTTAAAAGAAGGAGAAATTCTATTACCGTTTATATCTAATTTGTCTTCATCGCTATAAATAAGTTTAGCTTCAGGATAGTCATTTATTACTTTAACAACGTAAAAAAGAGCCGTTTTATGAAGCTCATCATCGTGGTCTAGTAAGGCAAGATAATCTCCCGTTGCTATAAACAATGCATCATTTGATGCTTTTGCTATATGTCCGTTCTCGGTTCTATAAATGACTTTGATTCTTTTATCTTTCTTTTTATAATATTCCAAAACCCTTTTTATATGAAACTTTGTAGAAGCATCATCCGTAATACATAACTCCCAATTAGAATATGTCTGGTTAATGACCGATTCAATCGCTTTTCTTAAATAATCCTCAGGAGTATTATAAACAGGCATTATTATACTAATTTTAGGATTAAGCTTAAATTTAGTTGAACACTGCCGATTAAGTTCGTCGTTATTAGGTTCGTTATGTTTAATCCACATCTGATAAATTTTATCTTGATTTAAATCTAATAATATTTTTTCATCTTTACCCTGTAAATTTAAATATTTTTTCATTTTCACTTTCTTTTTATAAATATGCAAATTATAGTTATCAACACTTAAAACTTCGTCGCAAATACTTAATGCTTTATTGTAATCATATAATGAAATAAGCCTATCTATTTCATATTCAGCTTGTTTTATATTATTTTTTGATAAATATGATATGCTTCCACTTTTAAAATCATAAATAATTTTTAAGCCGTCTAATTCATTATGAATATAATCATCCCCTTGAAATTTAAACCTCCATTTGTTTTGAAAATTAAATTGATTTTCAAGGTCATACCTTGTTCTTCCATGCGTCTTTTCTTCATAATGATACAGCATGCTTTTTGGATTAAAAATTATATCAAAACCAACCTGTCTAACTTTAAGACATAAATCTACATCTTCAAAACCGTTTATGAATATTTCATCAAATAACCCCAAATTTATAAATAATTCTCTTTTTATTATGCTGCATGCAGCCGTAACAGCATTATATCTTCTTAAATAAACTCCATTTTTATAATCTAAATTTTTACAATCGTAAATCTCGCCTGTTCTATATGTATGATAAGCCATCCCTCTATTTTCAAATACAACCCCTGCATGCTGAATTCTATTATCGGGATAAAGGAGCAAAGAGCCTGCTATGCCAATTTTTCTGTGAAAATCATTTGTTTGTGAATTTAAATTATCGTTGTTATAATCTTTATAATTTAACTCTTGGATATTAATTGAATTATATAATTCGTCAATGGCGCCTTTTAAGACATATGTGTCATTATTTAAGAACAATAAATAGTTACTTCCTGCAATTCTTGCCGCTTGATTACAGGACTTAGCAAATCCAAGATTATGTTCATTATTAATTATAGTAATATTAGAAATATTTGAATATTTTTCTAAGTATTCTTTGGTAGCATCCGTTGAACCGTTATTCACCACAATAATCTCAAAACTAGCGAGAGGATGATTTTTAAATATCGAATTTAAACAATCCTCGGTATATTTAAGATTATTAAAAACCGGTATTATAATAGAAATATCAAAAAGATTCTCTTTAATATCAAAGTCGTTTACTCTTTTATAATTATATTGTTTTGTAACTTTTTCATATGCCGGTATATGTAATTCACTAGCTAAATCGTAACAAAAATCGGCGCCGGCATAAAAAGACGATGAATAAAAAGCGTAAATTATATCTTTGTATTTAAAGTTTTCAATATTACTTCCGAAACCATCGCCAAAAACTTCAAAAAAAATTGATGAATATAAAATTTTCACATCGTTATTATTTTCGTTAAAAAATAAATAAGGAAAATCTTTTCTTACTTTTTGAATAATTTCATTTTTTTCAAAATCATCAATATATTTTTCATCTAATATTATAAAATTATCATTATTTTCAATAGATATTCCAAATTTTTTTAAAAATTTTTGGGCAGCTAATTTGTTTTTATCATCAAAAAAAATATCTGCCTTTTTACTATCTAAATACTTTAACTTGTATTGAATATCCGGTAAAATGCAAGGATCATCAAGTAAAATTACATAATCAAATTTTTCGGGGGGTATTTCATTAGAGCAATATTTAAGATAAATATTATTATCAAAAAATTCATAATAATTTGATGTCAAATATAAGCTCCAATTATTATATTTATTATGGATGTCTCTAATAAAAACACTAAATCTTAATAAATCTTTAAATTTTCCGGAACCAACTTTTATAAGAACTTTTTTTGGTTCAGCTGCAAATTCGCTCAATCCCGGCTTTATAGTATCCATTTTAATTTTACCCGGGGTATAAGCTTCAACCGAAACCGAAGGCATAACGCTTGAAAAACCGCAACATTCAAGATAACTTTTTAAAACTTCATTTGTATAAAAAGAATAAGTATGATATTTTTTTATTAAATAATTAAATTCTATCTCATTAGAATAAAAATTATATTTATTTTCAATTGCTTCCTTTTCATTATTGTTTAATAACTCTATATCATTTAAACAATCAAATCTATTTTGCTGTGATTGATTAAGAAATTGGTAATAAAAGAAGGAATCTATCATTTCTATATATAATTTTCCGCCGCAGGCAAGTATCCTGAAAAATTCTTTAAAGATAAACTCATTTTCATTATAGTCATACAGTTCTATAATGTTTTTAACTGTTATTTCTTTTAAAAGATTAAAAGGCAAAGATAAAAGGCATGTTTTGATATATAAGAAATCTAATTTTTCTTTGGAATTATCTGCTTGATTACCGTCTATATCAAGCGATATCTTTTCCGTATCAAATTTAAATACCGAAGGATTGTTAATAGCATCCAAGGCTTCCTTAATGGCGCTTACGGAAGCATCCCTGGATGTCAGTGTGATTATTATCGATTTTGCGGTCGGTTCTAATTTTGTTATTAATATATGGCTTTTGGCAAGTTTTTTTTCAAGAATACCAAATCTCAAATAATCGGCGCTAATTTCCTCATTTATAATGCTATTATAAGCCAGGCGTTCACTTATTTTTTCTACGGCTTTTCCTACATTTTCTTCAATAGATATATCTATCATAATAAAAATAATAAATAATTAATATTAAATTTTAGTCTTAAAAGATTCCAAGACTTCCTGCCATACCTTAAGCAAAGGCTCCATTTCAAATTCTATTATATCGGCAAGCATAGTATAATCCCGACTCTTTTGCGTTTCCAAAATTTTTGATAGAACCGCTTCCAAATCGTCGAAATATGCCTTTATCGTTTTTTCTTTATAAGTATATATTGAATAATCTATGTTTAAAAATGGCGCAAGTTTATCCATAATCTGGACAAATGCGGTTACGCCTTTCAAATCAGCCGCAAAGTCGTTAAAGCCATCCTTATCGTTTCCAATCCTCAAAAGGTCGGAAACTTTACTTAAATTTTTCAATAAGTCGTTAAAATAGTTATTAATTGCGGAAATGGATTCCAAAATTAAATTATTCGAACTCATGGTAATAATACTTAATTCTCCGTCCTCGTCTAATCCGATAGTTTTAGCTTTTGCGTCGTCTATTAAAAGTTCATCGAATTTTGTCCCATTTAGATATATATCTTTAATTACTTTGCCTTTTGAAATAAAATTTACGATTTCATTTGACATAAAATCATACAAGGTGTGCGGCTTACTGTTTAGAACAGACAAATCTACATCTTTTCCGTCTATTTTTATCTTCATCATAAATAAATCCTCATTTATTAAAATTAAATTTTTTTATCGGATTTTTGAACTAATATTGAAATATTACGCCCATTTCCTTTTTAAACTCCACGATTAATCCTTTATAATTTTTTAAATAAAGTTTATACTTAGAAAAATTCTTAAGCGAATCGACGCTAATTCCAAAAAGGTCATAGCTAAGGATACTTTGTTTAAAGGTTTTATATATAATATTTAACAAAAAAAGTTCATCATATATTAGACCGTTAAGAAGCAAGTTCAAATCTGAATCCCCAATTTCATTTAGGGTGGAAACAGCCTTAGTAACGCCTATTTTTGAATCTATTATATCCTTTAAAAGAATCTTTAAACTCTTCATAGCTTTATAACAAAAATTAACCATTTTGTCTATCACTTCAACCAACTTATCCACGTCGTCAAATATATTCTCGTCTATACCTGAATAATTATTTAATATTTCTCTTATATCATTTTTTTTAACCATATCCGGAATATTTTTATTTAATGTGGATTCCATAGAAAGTTTGAATATTCTTAATTTTAATTCGTTAAAAGAGAGCTTTATTCTTTTTAGCGGAATGTAATCCATAAATCCGAACTTATCTAATTTTGAAATAAGCAAATTTATCTTTTCCAAATCTAAATCTTTTAAGTTATCCACATTAAGTTTATTTGCTAACTTAAGCCTTATAATCTCAAATATAACTTGCGGTTTTATATAGTCTCCGCAAACATAATTATTACAGCTAACCTTAAAATCGCACGGAAAACATGGAATGTCCGGCAATACCAAAAGCTGATTTTCCGCATATGGACCTGTTTCAAAATATCCTGCCTGTCCTGTGTAAATAACGGCAATATCCGTTCCAACTCCTGCCGCGATATGCATAGTACCCGTATCATTCGTAACTAAAATATCACTCCTTTTGACTATATTTACAAGTTCGGAAACGGATGTTTTTCCCGTTAAATCGATAATATTACCTTTATATTCGCTTTCGATATTTTTCTTTATATACTCTCCCCCCGGTCTATCATATTCGGCGCCCAGAATTAATATCTTTATATTTTTGTTATATTTTATCAATAATTTCGCAAGTTCTAAAAAATATTCTTTTTTCCACTTTTTAAGCTCTGATGAGGCGCCTATTGCGAATGATATAACAGTATTGTTCTCTTTAACACCGTTTTCAGATAGAATTTTTTTGGCAGATTCGCGAGCATCTATTTTTTTTGATGTATTTAAATAAATTCTTTTCACAGGCACATTCTGAGGCAACATCTCCTCATAAATATCAACCAGATTAATACAACTCGCTTTCCTTATCTTGGCTGCCCCCACAAAATACAAAACCATTTCACCTATTGTTAATAAATCTCCCTCCCTGTTTCTTGAAAAACCCACAAATTTTCTTGCCTTAAGCATATATAAGAAATAAGATGTCATTATATCGTGTGTTAAGTTAAAAACCAAATCATAATCCGTTTCGCAAAACCTTTTTAAAAAATCTTCTAACGATTTAAAAAGTTTATAACTAAACTTAAAATTATTATTTAAAATTTCATTAGACATATTTGTAATATCGAACTTTATAATCTCGTCTATGTCATCAAAAAACTCGCATATCTCATAAAACTCCGGCAGCACAAGAAGGGTCACAAAACTATCCGGATACACCGTTTTAATCTTTTTAAACAGGGATGTGGATTCAATTAAATCCCCCATCCTTGTGAAATTTATTATTAATATTTTTTTTGATTTCATCGGTTAAAAATTAAAAAACAGTAATTTTTTGCCTAATTTGCTGAAGCAATAATATTAATGCCTCGGTTTTTGAAAGCCTTCCACTGCCTGATTTAACATATTCCGCCAGTTCGTCTATTGAAATATTCCCGTCTCTTATTAAGCCCTTCTTTACCATAGACAGAATGATATTGCGCAGTTCCTCATTTTCTTTTACTTCATCCAATAATTTATCTATACCAACTTTTTGAGAAATAAATTTAGTCTTAAAACTATCGAAAGAATTAATCAAAATTATATTCATTATATCCCTTGCACGCTTTTCATATGTGTGGTAAATTCTCACGGTTTCATATCCGTGATTTGCTATTTCAAGTCTTTCATCTTCGTTTTCTAAATAATGGCTTATCTTTTTCTTTAAATCTATAACATCTTTGAAAACCACAAAATCCTCACCGGATTTAAACTCGGGATCCATATACTTTCTGTAATCCACAAGTTGAAATCCGCCGCATCCCATAATTTCATAAAAGCGGGGATTTAAAAAATCTCCGTCCGGATTTATATCCCAGTGATAACTCGATGAATGAAGATTAATGTTAATCTTCGTATAATTATAAATCTTAACCGCTTCTTCTTCGGTAAAACCCTGGTTGTTATTTTGTATAAATAAACCGAGAGGGGAGTTTAGATCCCAATCCCTCCCCCAGATTTTAAAGTTTTTTAAATCTATAAGTTTTAAGAACATATTCCTTCTATTATAATAGCCTGCCCCGGCAAAACCTACATCGCTTCCATAAAACTCCGCATCCTTTATCAAAACCTCGTCTTCCTTCAGTCTTTTGTGAAAATTAGGAAGACAGGCAAGTTCCATATAATAATAGTTTTTTAAACCTAATTTTTTTAATTCTTCAAAAAAATTATCCTTCTGGATAGTAAAAAAATAATCGACAAACGGGGCAATTTTATCCCAGTATGTCATTAACCTAAAGTCTTCGACAAACCAATATGCCGTTTTTATGCCCATATCCCTGATTTTCGATAAAACTACTTGATTAACAGGCGCTTGAGCCATAAAAAACAATAAATCCGGTGGATTTTCGCCTACTTTCGCCAGCAACGCCTCTCCTAAAACATTAAAAAAATTCTGTCTTAACGCCTCAAGATTAACGCTGTCGGCGGTATAACTTTCAAACGATTTATACGCTTGATAGAAGGGTGAAAAGTCTATAATATCGGCATTATATCCTTCGTTCAGAAAAGCCTTGCGGATATAATTGCCTATGGTGGAAGAGCCGCCGTAGATCGGCTGAACGACGCTCACTTTAAACTTTGAGTTGTTAAAAAGTTGTCTTATGGTATATCTTTTAAATAACACGGAATAAATATCGCCGAACATCCTTTGATAACTTGGAAGGGAAAACAATAAAAGATTATATTCAGACAGATTAAGACCGTCATAAAAATCTTCTTCTTTAGCATCTTCTTTGACATTTTTTTTATAAACAATTATATTTATATAATCTAATATACTCGAAATATCAAAATTTTTTAATATAAATAGCAGCGTTTGAATATCCGGTTCGATTACATCGATAACGGGAACTTCGCCGTTTTTACCCGCCCTCTTGAATAACTCCCGCATTAATTCTTTAATATGGTAACCTGCGCCCAAACCGAAAACTATAATCCTTTTAGATTTATGACCGATGTTACCCAAATTAACCTCTACCCATTTTTTTGCCTCTGCAAAAGGGTCGTAAACGGAATGAACGGTGATATTATTTATCTTTAAAGAATTAAAACCTTCTTTTTTTGTTTTTATAATAGCTAAATTAAATTCTGAATCTAAATTTTCACCGGAAATTAATAAATTATATAAACCAACATTCTTTCGCTTTATTTTTTCTATATTTGCTTTAAAAAAATCCATTTCGATAATTAAAATTTAAAGTTTTTAATAAAAATTACTTAACACAATATGCGCGTTTTCTAAAAAATCAATAATATCGATAAAAGATAATTCTATATATTT
>JAJZYP010000005.1 GCA_021798015.1 bacterium | reverse complement strand
CCATTCGTTTGAAACGAGGTTTGATCCGGGCGGAAATGGAATAAATGTTGCGCGGGCACTCAAAAAGCTTAAAATAAAAGCTTCCACATGCTGCGTTTTGGCGGGAGAAATCGGCAAGCTGATTTCGAACATTCTTACGGAAGAGTTAGACGATCCTCATTTTATATGGGAAAAGGGAGAGACGAGGATAAACTGCGTGATTCAGCAAAGCGATCCCGTCTCTCAATACGAAATAAACGGCATGGGTCCGGTTATGGATTTTTCGGTTCTCGATAAGCTGGAAGAGGATCTTTATAGATACTCCAGGGATGGTCTTGCAGTGCTTACGGGATCGTCGCCGTTAAATATCACTTACAATATATATTATATATTATGCACCCGCCTGAAAAATGCGGGCATAAAATGCCTTGTTGACGCCGACGGGGCATTGTTAAGCAACGCCATTAAGTCAAAACCTTTCATAATCAAGCCTAATATACATGAACTTGAAAGATTGGTAAAAAGAAAATTAACTTCAAATTTTGAAATTGCTTCCGTAGCTTTAGACCTTCATAATTTTGGTATCGAATATGTATTTGTATCCCTCGGCTACAAAGGAGCTATAGTCGCATCGAATGAAGGGGTTTTTTACGCGGCGGCTCCCGCTGTTTCCGTAGTTTCGAGAGTCGGGGCGGGCGATTCGATGGTTGGAGCGATTTTAAGCGTGATTGTAAAAGGAGGAAGTTCGACAGAAGCTTTAAAGCTTGGGATTGCCTGCGGATCCGCAACCGTTCAAATGCCGGGAACGGAGCTTTTTACAATGGAATTAGCGGATAAACTATTAGGTACTATTAATATAGAAAAGATAAATACCTCTACTTATCGTTTCGCCAGAATGAACTGGAACAACGGTTGACCTTCCATCTTCATGGGCAAGAAAAACATGGCTTCCTTTCTGTCTTTTTTCGATAAACCCAAGAGTTTTAAGAAAAGAAATAAGCTCCTTACCGGTCAGTAAAGGAAGTTTGCTCATATCGCAATTTTCTGGACAGCAATAAAATTAACGGCTGGATATCCCGAGTTTTTTTCTTCCAGGCGAAGTTCTATTGCCTCTTTAATCCTATCTCTTAACTTATCGATAGACCTAGCTTGAGTATGGCAACCCTGCAATTCAGGAACATCGGCAATATAATATCCATCTTCGTCCTGAGTAATTATAATTGTATATTCTTTTTTCATTTTGATCTCACTAATAAAATATAGCACTATACGGAAAGATAATCAAGCTATGGAAATTTTATCTATTTTTAATTTCTTTTTAATGTTTTCGTGTTCCGCCAATATGATAATGTCACTTATTACCAGAGTAAAAATGTCACCCTTACGATAATGCTATAAAATATTCTTCTGTAAATTAATTTGGCGTCCCCAACGGGATTCGAACCCGTGTTGCCGCCGTGAAAGGGCGATGTCCTGGGCCGGCTAGACGATGGGGACAATAAATGACAAAGAAATATATATTATCAAATAGCTATAAAAAAAGCAAGGAAAAAAATCACATTAAAACCCTAACTCGCTCAATATTGAATTTACATCGTTTTGGGCCATCTTTTGATTGTCTAAAACTAAATCGTTTAATTTGCCGTAAATTTCCTCCTTTCTTTCACCGGTAAGTTCTTTAGCTTTGACCTCTGAATCTACCAATACTTTTAAAAGTTTTATCTTTGTTTCGTTTAAGGTGTTTTGTATCTTATAAAGCTTTTGTCCTGTCAAGTCCTGAAATGAAAGAAGGGATAGAACATCCAAAATCTTATCGATATTTTTTTTATTAAGCTCTTTTAAATTAATTAAGCTTTCTTTAATTTTTTTTATGGGATTAAGGTCGATGAGATTACATAGACTTTTGTCTATAACACCCGAGTTTTCGTTTATATCATCCAGTAAATTCATTATATTATTTGCGGCTTTTTCGGTCTCTTTAATAATATCCGAAATTCCGTCCTGTGCAAGCGGAATGCTTTCGGAACTTTCTTCTACAGGTTTTCTTAAATCTCCAATTTTTTTTGTGGCATCATCAACAACCCTCGCAAGATCTTTTAGTTCAGCCAACATATCATCTATCGCCATCATACCACCCCGTTAATTTAATTTATATTGCAAATAAAAACGGCTTCATTATTTGAATTATTTTAATTTATACAACAAATTACATTAAAAAACAATAGAAAAGTTAAAAGTTAAGATTTTTCTTGAAATTTAAAATTAAATTTTATAAAATCTCAATAACTTCTGTTTGATGAAAAATTTATTTTAAAAAATTATAACTAATTATTTCCGGGGGTGAGGGATGGTATCTGCCGATTTTAATAATTCGCAAAAAGATTTATTTCAAAACATCGAGATTAAAAATTTACTTAACTCCCTCGATGAAGGGGCACTTGTTATGAACGTTAAAAACAAACTTATTTTTTACAATAATAACGCCCCGTTAATTTTAGGAACAAATTTTGAAGATTTTTTGGGCGAAAACATTGGCTTAACCTGTTATTTTGAGAATCTGTTTAAAGAACAGATAATACCATCCCATATAAGAGATCTTGCATCAGGATATAAGGTATCGAATATTTACAAGATTGACGACCGCGACCATTACTTCGAAAATGAGAAAATAGATATTTATAACGAATCGGGGGAAATTAAAGGAACTTTATATCTTATAAGAGATATCACCAAAGAAATACAATTGGAACTGGCTTTATCCATGGAAATTAAATCGGATAGCCTTTCGGGACTTTTTAACTCAAGATTCTTTTACGAAGAAATAGAAAAAGAGCTGTCGAGATGTTTAAGATATGGATATGATTTATCTATTCTTTTCATGGATATAAATAATTTTAAGTTTTTTAACGATACTTTTGGACATAAACTAGGGGACGAGGTTATAAAACTTACTGGTAAATCACTTAAAAATTCTATGAGAAAAAATATTGATACGGCGTATAGATATGGGGGTGATGAGTTTATAGTGATACTGCCAAACACACCTGCAAAAAGATCTACAATTGTTGCAAATAGAATTTTGCTAAATTTTCAAAATGGCTTTAAAGAAAAATTAAAAACTCTAATTTCCGATGAGGCTTATAGTTTAACCCTTAATAATTTTATTTCGAACAACAATAATAACAATAATGTTAATAAAATAGGGCTTTCCATAGGCATAACGGAATACAAAAAGGGTAAATCGGCAAGTGAACTTATTAAAGAAGCCGATCGGTCAATGTATAAGGCAAAAAAGGATTTAAAGACGCATATTTGCATATATAATTCGGAAAACTGCGCAAGCTCATAGTTTTTTCACAACTTGGCGATTTTATTTATATTACCGCATAATAAATTGAGCTACTTACTCTGACGTGGGGTGAGCTTCGCTGAACTCCGCCTGCTCTGTTTGCGTCGGTCTTCTGCTCGTTTCATATTATTTACAGCCTATCTTTTGCTTTTGATTATTCTTTCAATCTCTCTTTTCTGTTCCTTTTCCTTTATAGATGCCCTTTTATCGTAAATCTTTTTTCCTTTGACAAGGGCTATTTCCACCTTTGCCTTACCGCTTTTTAAATATATTTTTAATGGAACTATTGTAAGATTTTTTTCTTTTGTTTTGCCGTAAAGCCTCATAATCTCATTTTTATGTAACAGCAAAACCCGTGTTCTAAGCGGATCTTTATTTTCCCTCGTAGCCTTTTCATATGGACTTATATGAACATTTAAGAGAAGCGCCTCGCCATTTTTTATCACGACATATCCATCGGAAAGATTTACCTTTCCCGACCTTATGGATTTAATCTCAGGTCCATATAGCGCAATACCCGCCTCATATTTTTCTAAGATTTCATAAAGAAATGATGCCTTTCGATTGTCGGCTAATATTTTGATATTGGATTTATTATGTTGAGATGACATAGTTATATTGAATAATACAAAATTATTCTGGATTCGTCAAGAAAGGCGGGTTAAAATAAATATAAACAAACAAATATAAGACAGATTAAATGTAAATGGTGGAGGCGGCGGGAATCGAACCCGCGTCCGAAGATTTAAAACTAAAGCATCTACATGCTTAGTTTATTCTTTGGAAAAGACAGTCTCAAAAAGCAAAGAATAAACAAAACCTTTTATCAACCGTCCTTTTGAGAGTTTCAATGTTTTGAAAAAGGAAATCAAAACATCATAACCTGCTTTTGTCGCCTTTGGATTCAGCAGGTAGGAATTCCAAAGACGTTAGCCGATTAAGCGGCTAATGCGTAATCGTAGTTATCTGCGATTATATTTATGCTTCGAATGATTAACGAGCCTACAAAGCGTCCTCGGCATGCAGCTTAAAGCCTTAATCATCCCCGTCGAAACCATTACGCCCCCAATATTCTGCACTGATTAATTATAGCACCTGTTAGTCCGATAGTCAAATTTATAAATAAAGGTGATAAAAAAAGGAACCGATTTTTTGTATATTTTATAATATTGTTTATGATATTATAAAAAAAATATCCATTTTCAAATGAAAAAAGAACATCTGAAAAAAATTGCGGAATTAGGGAGGGTCTGCACTATTGCTTTTGATAAAGGGCTTATAGACACCCACAGCGGCAATATAAGCACAGGAATAGGCGACCACATCTTAATTACTAAAACCGGAAAAAGCCTAATTAATTTAAAACCGCAGGATTTCACACTCGTGCCTATAATAAAACCCAAAAAAGATAAGAAAGGGAATGGCAGTAGTGACTGTAATGAGAGCGATGCGTCATCCGAAATAGACATTCATAGATTTATCTTAAGGAGTTTTCCGAATTCTACGGTTTTTCATTCCCATCCCATTGATGCAATTACCTTAAGTTTACATATGGATTACGGCTTAATAAAATTACCCGATGAAATTAAAAAAAAGCAGATTGGTAAAGAAGGCTTTAACATATATAAAAAACTTTATAAAAAATATCCCAATTTACAAATAATAACTCCATTAGATTTTGAATCGGCCTATTATTTCCCACATATATTTGTTTTACCGCTTAATTTGGTAGAAGATATTAAAGCAAAAAGTTCCGTTATAGATTTTGAAGCAAAGGAGATGTTTAAAGAAAACGGAGTGTTTATGATAAAATCTCACGGCTCTTTCGCCTGGGGAAAAACCCCGCTTGAGGCTTTAAGATGGACTATGATGCTTGAGGCTTCGGCAAAGGTTATTTTATCTTTTTAGCACCCTATTAAACTTCTCCATTCTATTGATTACTGTTCCCCACATTACATAAACCTTCTACTTAAGTCTTTTGCTGAACTCTCGCATCCTATCTATTGCCGTTCCAATTTCTTCCCTTATCCCTGTTCCCACAAGTGATATAAAGACATCCGAAAGGGTTGGAATTTCACCATTTTTTGATTTAATTAATTTTTTTAACTCGGAAGGGGTATCTATTGCTATGATTTTGCCGTTATCTATTATAGCTATTTTATCGCAATTTTCGGCTTCCTCGATATAATGTGTGGTAAGAAATACAGTGATTTGCTCTTCTTTTCTCAGTTTATCTATAAAGCCCCACATATTTATCCTTGTTTGAATATCTAAACCCGCCGTAGGTTCATCAAGAAATAAAACGGAGGGGGAATGCAAAAGTCCCCTTCCAACCTCAAGCCTTCTTTTCATTCCGCCCGACAATAACTTAACAGGTTTATCCTTATAATTATATAAAGCTATAAAATTTAATATATAATCTATCCTTTCTTTAATGCGTTTTTTATCCATACCGTAAAGCTTGGCATGAAAATTAAGATTTTCGTAAGCGCTGAGATCGTTATCTAGTGTTGGGTCTTGAAATACAAGCCCTATGGATTTCCTTACATCTTTTCTGTTTGTGGCAGTATTATAACCGTTTATATAGGAGGTACCGCTTGTCTGATGAATTAAGGTGCATAATATTTTTATAGTGGTAGTTTTCCCTGCGCCGTTTGGTCCTAAAAAAGCAAAAAATTCACCTTTATTTACACTAAAAGATATATCATTTACAGCAACTATATCTTTATATTTTTTAACCAAATGCTCGACTAATACGGCAAATTCAAAATTAACAGGCATAACACACTCTCTCTTTTTATTAATCCCCTCTCCCGCAAGGAGAGAGGATATCTTAGCCTGCATGCTTATCAATACATGCTGCTGCGCCCCCCCTCGCAGGCGAAGATGTTATGGAAGTAATTATTTTCTATCGGCAATTTCGGGAAAATATGTCTTTCATTGCACAGCGCCTTATAATATTATAAAATATATTATTAATATAGTAAAAGAATTAATTTTAAAAATATTTATTGGAATTTAAAGGATAAACTTTTATGGAAAAAGAATCTATAATTCTTCTCGGGCATGGCTCAAGAAGAAGCGAAGCAAATAATATACTTAAAAGTATAGCAAAAATAATTAAACCAAAATTGCTGGAGATTAATATAGAGTATGCCTTTTTAGAACTTGCGGAGCCTAATGTCAGAGATATTATCGAAAAATTAGCTACGGACGGCGCAGGTTCAATCTATGTCATACCCTATTTTTTATATTCAGGAAACCATGTGTCGAGAGATATTCCCGAAATAATCGACGAGTATAGGGAAAAATATCCCAATATTAAGCTAAAATTGGGAGATTATCTTGGAATTGACGAAAGATTGGCGGAACTCGTGATGGAAAGAATAGAATCGATAAAATTGGCTTGACTTAATATATATTTTAAAATCGTTATGTTAATTGTTATGATATGATAAATAATAATCTTTATAATAATATCCATAAGCTCTATGACCTTTACTTTAAGTCCGAACAAAACCGACTAATAAAGCGTGAAGATTCCCCCTTAAATGCCGTTATCGTGTTTCCGAATTATTACGGCGTTGCAATGTCAAATTTAGGCTTTTTAAGGGCATACGAATTAATTAATCAATCGGGTTTTATATCATGCGACAGGGCTTTTTTGCAAGAAGACGTGTCAAAAGGGATTATATCCTTAGAGAACAGAAAAAGGCTTTTAACATACGATTTTATATTCTTTTCTTTAAGCTATGAAAATGACTTTTACAATATTCTGCAGGTTTTAACCGTCGAGCAAATTCCGTTATTATCCGCAGATAGGGAAAAAACATTTCCGCTTATTATGGCTGGCGGCGTAATCGCTTTTTTAAACCCGGAGCCGATTGCCCCAATTTTTGACATGTTATTTGTTGGAGAAGCTGAGGCAATATTTCCGGATTTTTTTAAAAATTTAGAAAAGTATAATAAAATATCACTAAAAAAAAATAAGAATAAAATTATAGAAGACAGTGGAAAAATTAATGGTATTTATGTTCCGACCGCTTATCAATTTATATTTGACGCTAAAAAAGTAAATGTATTAAAAGAAATTAAAAATCTTCCCGGTTTTCCAAAAAAAATAAAACGGGGATGGGCGGACAAAGACTTTATTTTTTCTTCTTCAGCTATTACTACGAAATTTTCCGAGCTTAGCAATATAAATATGATTGAAATAGAGAGGGGATGCAAAAGGGGATGTCGTTTCTGCAGTGCCGGATATATCTATTTGCCGTTGAGGGAATCGGAGCCCGATGATGTTTTAAAAACGATAGGATTGTTAAATGAAAATGAGAAAGCGGGATTTGTGGGGCTGGGCACAATGGATAGCAAAAATATACGGAGATTTATGGAATTTTCATTAAACTCTAAAAAACCATTTTCGTTATCATCTATAAGATTTGATTGTCTCGACGAAAACAATTTGGATTTAATAAAAGAAACAGGCTTAAAGACGGTAACGCTTGGCATAGAAACGGGTTCTTCAAGACTCAAAAAATTAATAAACAAAGATATAAAAAATGATGATATTATAGCTGTCCTTAAAAATATTATTAAAAAAGGAATAATAAATATAAAGTCTTATTTTATGGTTGGGCTTCCTTATGAAGAAAAACAGGATTTAGATGAAACAATAAGTTTAATAAAAACAATGCAAAAGGAATTTGTATTATCTTCAAAAATTAATAAAAGAATAGGCTCGCTTACCGTCTCTTTTAGTCCATTTGTTCCAAAAGCATGGACGCCTCTTCAGTGGGAAAATTTTGAGGATTTAACCATACTTCAACATAAAGCGGATTATATCTTAAACGGCCTCAAATATCTGCCAAACCTTAACATAAAAATAAATCCGATTAAAAGCGCCTATATCGAGGCCTTTTTTGCGAGAGGTTCAAGATTATCGTTAGATATTTTGATTAATTCTCATAAGAACAAAATAGGTTTGAAAAAGGCTGCCGTCGGGTTAGGTTTAAATATTGCCGACTTTATAAGAAAATTTGATACAAATGAACTTCTGCCATGGGAGATAATAGACCAGGGGGTCACAAAAAAATATCTTTTAGAAGAATACAGGAGGAGTATTAATTTTAAAACAACTCCTCAATGCTTTGAAGGATGTAAAAGATGCGGGGTATGTTGATAATTTTTTATCACCCATTTTTATCTTAATCTGCCTGCTTCCTTAAAAAAGTCGGTATATCATATTTTTCACTATCATAATCTTCTTCTTCGTGATCACCGAACCTTTCTATGTATTCATTGTTATCCTTTTTATCGGTATTTTGTCCCAATTGATTTATACCTATGGCTTCCAAATTTTTATCGTTAGATGTATTGGAAATTCGAACAGGGGAAATCTGTTTTATTACTTTTCCTTCTTTATTATTAGCCTCTCTTCCAAACCCGGTAGCTATAACTGTTAACATCATCTTATCACCCAGAGCCTCGTCTATTACCGCGCCAAATATGATATTAGCATCAGGATGGGCCTCCGATTTAATTTTCTCGGCAGCCTCATTCACATCAAAAAGCGTCATATCGGATCCACCGGCAACATTGATAAGCAGCCCCATTGCCCCTTCTATACTGATATCTTCGAGTAATGGGCTTGCAATTGCTTTTTGAGCAGCCTCCAAAGCTTTATTCTCACCCTCTGCTATACCGGTGCCCATAAGAGCCATCCCCATTTCCGACATTATGGTTTTGACATCAGCAAAGTCAACATTTACAAGGCCATGGATATTTATTAAATCTGAAATGCCTTTAACGGCTTGAAGAAGAACCTCATCAACCTTTTTAAAGGCATCAACCATAGAAGTGGATTTTCCTGCAACGGCCAAAAGCCTCTGGTTTGGTATTGTGATTACGGTATCTACAACAGATTTAAGTTCCAAGAGCCCCTCTTCGGCCTGTTTCATTCTTCTATTGCCTTCAAAAAAGAAGGGTTTTGTAACAACGGCAACAGTCAACGCACCGATTTCTTTGGCTATTTCGGCAATTATCGGAGCGCCGCCGGTCCCTGTTCCGCCTCCAAGCCCCGCAGTTATAAAAACCATATCCGACCCGCTTAAAATTTCACGTATCCTATCTCTATCTTCAATAGCGGATTGCTTTCCAATATCAGGATTTGCTCCTGCCCCAAGCCCTTTTGTGATTTTTTCTCCAAGCTGGATTTTTACGTTAGAAATACTTGCTTTTAACGCCTGAGCATCCGTATTGGCAACGATAAATTCCGCGCCTGATAAACCCGCTTTTATCATAGTATTAACGGCGTTGCTTCCGCCGCCTCCAATACCTACCACTTTTATCTTTGCCGATAATTCATTATTTTCTACGAACTCTAACATGACTACCTCCTTGACTATCTCTAAAGATACATCGTAAAATGTTTAATGTAAGTTTAGTATTATTATTAAAAAAACTCCTCCAATAATTTCAAAAGCCTATCCTTGATAGATTCAAAAATATTTTTTCCGCCCTTTTTAAACAACGGCTCTTTATTTTTATTGTTTTTAAAAGCATATTTAACGAGACCTACACCCGTAGAATATACGGGAGAACTTATAACATCGGTTAAACCACCTACATCTAAAGGTAACCCAATTCTTACGGGAGCATTAAAAATATCCCCTGCTAATTCCGAACAACCTTCTATTAAGCCGGCACCGCCAGTAATAACATAACCCGAAAGAATCTTACTTTCTAACCCATTTTTTTCGATATTCTTTCTAACCCAGGTAAAAATCTCCCCCATTCTCTGTTCGATAATGTTGCCAAGAACCTGCCGCGATATTGACCTTGGGGGTCTGCCGCCAAATCCAGGGATCTCGATTATTTCATCCTTTCTTGCAAGAGATTCCTTGGCTATGCCAAATTTTATCTTTATCTTTTCCGCATCCTTAGGAACGGTTTTGGTTCCCAATGACACATCGCTTGTAACACTTTGTCCGCCTTTAGGAATAACAAATGTGTGTATAATAGTCCCACCAGAAAATATTGCGACATCGGTTGTTCCTCCCCCAATATCTATTAGCGCCACACCCAATTCTTTTTCATCCTCGGTTAAAACAGCTTCGCTTGAAGCAATTTGTTCAAGAATTATATCTGATACATCAAGTCCTGCTTTATTTGCGCATTTTACGATATTCTGGGCGGCTATACTTGACGCGGTAACTATATGGACACACGCCTCAAGTCTTAAACCGCTCATCCCGATTGGATACTTGATGTCATCTTGTTCATCTACAATAAACTCCCGCGGGATTATATGTATAACCTCGCTATCAAGCGGTATTGCTATTGTTTTAGCCGCCGATATAACTCTATCTACATCCTGCTGAGTAACCTCCCTGCTTTTTACCGCTACAATCCCCCGAGAATTAAACCCACGTATATGCGAACCCGCAATACCGACAACAGCCTCTTGAATTTGGTAGCCTGCCATCAGTTCCGCTTCTTCCACCGCTTTCGTAATAGAATTGACGGTATTTTCTATGTTCACTACAACCCCGTTTTTAAGCCCCGCGGAACTGCTCGAACCCACCCCTATTATTTCGAGGGAATCCTTTTTTACCTCAGCAACTATTGCGCAAACCTTGGTAGTTCCAATATCTAATCCGACAATGATATTGTTACTCTTTTCCAATTTAACCCCGTTTATATTCGTTAGTTTTTATATATATCCCCATGCCTAAGGGCAGGGGTTTTAGTATGTCTATTTATTTAAAAATATCTGGCGGTATGGCAATCTTTTTATAGTCTGCCGGCAAAATCCTTGACCCCGGATTTACGGCTATAACCGCCTCGTCCTTATATTCTAAATTAATATACCGCTTATATTTAAGATGCATCTTGTTTATTTCGTAAAATAGCCTTTTAAGTGTTTTTAACTTATTTTTATATCTGTGGGTTCCAAACTTTATTAATATACCCTTATTTGTATAAACTACTATCCCGTTATCCCTTTCCAAATGTATCTCGCTAACATAATTAGAAATAACGGAAAACTTTGTGATATTTAAAAAATATAGAGCCTTTTTTATTTCATTAAAATAATTATCCGGACCATCTTTGCTTAAACCTGTGATAACAGGATAATTATAACCTATTGCCCTATTTGCCCTTCCCATAATGTACCCGCTTTTGCTTATGTAATATAAATTTTCTTTATTTACTATTATTGCAAAAATATTCCTCTTTTTTAAAACAATAACAATTTTATCGGGATATTTTTTGTAAACAGTCACATCTTTAATCCACCTATCTGATGCAATTAACCTTGAAACCCGTTTTAAATCGATACTAAATAAATTTTCTCCTTTGTATAAACCCGCACGCCTTAAAACTTTTACTTTTTCTTTATAACTTATGCCTTTTCCTAATATACTAATTTTTTTAAGAATAAATACCCTTTTTTTATAAATAAAATAGTTATATGCTTTATACCCAAAAAAACCTATTATTAAAATAGAAACTGTTACCAGAGTAACATAAACATAATTTAAGAAATGTTTGCCGTAAACCTTTTTAAGATTTTTTGTTTTGTTATTGTTTTTTTTATTCTTATTCTTTAATAGCCGTAGTAACCGCATTTTCGATAATATTTTCTATTAATTCATTAAAACTTATACCTTTATTTCCGGCAATCATCGGAACAAGGCTAAATTCAGTCAATCCCGGAAGGGTATTAAGTTCCAGTACATAAGCATCCCCTTCGTCATCAAGTATCATGTCCGTTCTTGAAACTCCCTTGCATTTGATAAGTTTATGAGCGTCAACGGCGGCCGACTCACATGCATCATATTCTTCTTTGCTTAGAACAGGATTTAATAAATATCGGGTTTGTCCCTTTGTATATTTAGCGGTATAAGAATAAAAAGCATCCTTTGGTTTTACCTCTACGCACCCGAGGGGTTTCCCCGAAACTACCGCAAATTGTATTTCCCTCCCCTTTATATACTTTTCCACCAATACTTCATCATCATATTGAAATGCATTATTTAATGCCTCTTCCAGTTCTTCTCCTTGAGAATTAACAATAGAACAACCGACGCTTGACCCGGAAGAATTGGGTTTAACAAAATACGGAGGATTAAATTGTCCAAATCTGTTTTCAAGAACCTCTCTATTTTTACCTTTTATAACTGAAAAAAACGGCGGGGTTTTTAAACCATAGTAACTAAATATTACTTTCGATCTTATTTTATCCATGGCAATAGCGCTTGCGCTAACACCGGAACCTGTATATGGAATGCCAAATAAATCAAGGACTCCCTGCACCCTCCCATCCTCTCCAAAAGTCCCGTGAAGAGCGATAAAACATACATCTATTTTTTTTAAATTTTCGGTAAAGTTCTCATCTAAGTCAAAGCCAAAAGCATTGTATCCCATTCCTATAAGGGCATTTAAAACAGCGTTGCCCGATTTAAGGGATATTTCTCTTTCGACAGATTTCCCGCCCATTAAAACCCCGATTCGTAAATTTCTTAAACAATCTCTCATTTGATATGTATAATTTAAATTTAGACTATCTTTATTTCCATGCTTAATTCTACACCTTTCTGTAATAATGCTGTTTGTTGGATGTTTTTTATTAATTCAAGAATATCCTTTGCACTGGCTCCACCTTTATTGATTATGAAGTTGGCATGTTTATCCGAAACTACCGCATCCCCGTTAGAAAAACCTTTAAACCCAATTTCCTCAATAATTTTTCCGGCGAAATTATCAGCCGGATTTTTAAATATGCAACCCAAAGAATATTCCCCTAGCGGCTGCATTAATTTTCTTTCTTTGAAGACATTTATATTTTCTAATATTTTTGATTTATCTAACCTGACCAATGACAAAGTTGCCCTCGTAATAAAGTAACCTTCTCCCGCACCCTTAATATCGAGATTACGATATGAAAATTGCAAATCCTTTTTGTAGGTATTTAATTTAGTTCCCTCTTTGGTGATAATTTCTATGTTTTCTACAATATTGCCCATCATACATTCTTTAGACCCTGCGTTCATTTTAACCGCCCCGCCTAAAGTACCCGGAATTCCAAAAAAGAATTCGCATCCGCTTAAACAATTTTTTACAGCATAGTTTAAAATTTGCGATAAGGCCACGCCGGAACCGACACTCAAACCTATTTTAGAATTAACCTCTTTTTCTTCCGAAGGATTTATCTCTTTTATATCCCAAAACCCCTTTTTAAAGGATATAACAGGAGTGTTAATCCTTTCATCCCTAAAAAGGGTGTTCGTTCCAAGTCCCATTATAATGTAACCATTTGAGTTCTTTTTTAGCAAACCGGCTATAAAAAGCAATTCATCCTCGTCTTTTGGAAAAATAATTATATCGCATTTTCCCCCTATTTTAATTGAAGTATATAAAGACAGCGGTTCATTTTCAAGAAACTCTATGCCGCTTTCTTTTAAGCCGTTTATGATGTTATCTAAATTATTCATATAAATAATAAGTATTATTTTTCATGATTGTTTTAAAATTAGATTGGCGGAGGTGAAAGACGGCTGACTATCTTTATCTTGCTTAACCTTGCCGAATTTAACTTTAACACCGACTTTATCTTTTTTATTATTACTCCACACAAATTCGTCACAACTCTTAGTTATATCGCCCGCACCCATAAATATTACCATTTCCCCGCCTTTTAAAATGGTTTTTAAATTGGATGTTATATCCCTTTTATCGGGAATATAATAAACATTTTTATAACCGGTATGACGCATCTTCTCGCTCAGAACAAAAGACGACACGCCTTCTATTTCATCTTCTCCCGCCGAATAAACATCGATAATTATAACGATATCGGCAATTTTAAGGGAGGATGCAAAATCTTCCACTAAATCCTTCATTCTTGAATATCTATGGGGCTGAAAAACCGCAACGATATGTCTGCTCCAATTTTTAGCAGCCTTTAGCGTAGCCGCTATTTCAACGGGATGATGGGCATAATCATCCACAACTATCAACCTTTCGCTTTCTTCTTTAATTTGAAACCTTCTCTCAACCCCATGAAAATTTTTTAAAGCCTTTTGAATATATTCCACCTTTATTCCCGACTCCGCAGCCAAAGTTATTGCCGCAAGGGCGTTAGAAACATTATGGATTCCCGGAACGGAGAGATTAAATTTTCCTATAAATTTCCCTTTTGAGTAGGCATCAAAAACCGATGAATTTTTCTCGAGCGCAATATTTAAAGCATAGTAATCGGCTTCATGCTCGATTCCGTATGTAAAATACTTTTTATTTATCTCAGGAAAAATAGGCCTTAATAAGTGGTTATCCACGCATAGCACCGCAAAACCAAAAAAGGGAATATTATTTATAAAGTCTTTAAATGCCGATTTTAAATTTTCTATATCGCCATAATAGCATAGATGCTCATTATCGATATTTGTAACAACACAATAATCGGGTTTAAGCTTTAGAAAAGAGCCGTCGCTCTCATCTGCCTCTACGACCATAAAATCGCCCTTCCCTACTTTAGAGTGCATCCCAATTCCAAAAACTTTTCCGCCGACAACAAAAGTAGGATCAAGTCCTGCCTCGCCAAATATACAGGATATCATCGATGTTGTCGTTGTTTTTCCGTGAGAACCCGCAATGGCAATTCCTTTCTTTAAAGATAGGAGCTCGGCAAGCATCTCTGCGCGCCTTAAAACCGTAAGTTTTTCATTTTTAGCATACAAAAGTTCGACATTGTCGTCTTTAATCGCAGTAGAATATACAACAACTTCCGAACCAGCCAAGTTTTTTGGATTATGCCCGATGAAAACTTTTCCGCCAATAGATTCTATCTTTTCGATAGTTTTGCTATGCTCGATATCCGAACCGGTAACCGTATAGCCCAAATTAATAAGAACTTCAGCAATACCGCTCATGCCTGAACCACCAATTCCAATAAGATGAACCTTTTTAACGCCGTTTTTCATCATAACGCTCCTTTAACTTAAATTTTAATTTTTGCCCAAAATTATACCCGCTATATTCAAAGCAGAGTCTTCAATATCTATTTTTTTTAAATTATTATGCATATTATTTAATAACTTTCTATTATAAAATATTTTATTAATAGTTTGTAATAATTCTTTTGAAAGATTTTTATCATCTTTTAGAGTATAAAAACAGCCTTTTTTCGAAAAAACCCTCGCATTTTTTTCTTGATGGTTTTTAGCGGCGTGCGGATAAGGCACCAAAACTGCCGGCTTTCTCAGCACAATTAATTCCGATAAAGTCCCCGCTCCGGAACGGGATATTACGATATCGCTTTTCAAGTAGTAATGTTCCATATTCTTCGTAAATGGAAAAACCTCGAATTTTTTGATCCGATGTTCGGTCCCATTATTATTATAAAAATCTTTAACCGATTCATAATCTTTATCACCGGTTTGATGAAATATCGTCAAGTTGCTTAAAATATCTCTATTTAATAACGGCAACATACTTATAACAGCCTTGTTAAGCGAGGAAGCGCCCTGAGAGCCGCCAAAAATAAAGATGGAAAAATCTTTTTTGGTTTCATCTTTAGAAGCCTCTTGAGCCTCTATACTTGCTAACTCTAAAACATTTTTTCTAACGGGGTTCCCCGTAACCGTAACCTTCGAAAACGGCAAATATTTTTTTGTTTCTTCAAAAGAGGCAAAAATGGTTATACCAAGTAATCCCAATATTTTATTGGAAAGTCCCGGCATAGCGTTTTGCTCCATTACTCCGCTCCTTATCCCCTTTAATTTTGCCATAACAAGCGGCATAAACGATATGTAACCGCCTAAACCCAAAACAAACTCAGGTTTTATTTTGTTATAAATTATACTTATGTCCTTTGCGGCCTTAAAAAGCCCCTTTACCGATTGTATTTTATTCATAAAGCTTTTTCCAGAAAACCCTTTAACATTTATTGTAAAAAATTCAAAATCATAATCATCTTTAAGTTTATTTTCTATTCCTTTTTCCGTCCCTATAAAATAAATCTTAACATTTGGGTTAATGCTTTTTAATTTTTCATAAACCGCAATGCCCGGAAATAAATGCCCCCCTGTGCCCCCTCCCGCTATTATAAGATTCATTTATATATTTTTCCTTTTAACGCTTTGCGAAGATATATTTAATAAAATACCAATTGCGATACATGAAGCGAGCATCGAGCTCCCCCCATAGCTAATAAATGGCAGAGCAAGCCCTTTAGTCGGTAAAAATCCCAAAACAACGCCTATGTTGATAAAAGCGCTTAAAACAAGAAGGGATGTCAATCCATAAGCAAGATAAGTTCCAAAGAGATCGGGGGCATTTATCGCAATCTTTAATCCCCTGTATGCTAAAATTAAATAAAGTAAAATAAAGATACAAACACCAATAAATCCAAGTTCTTCTCCTACGGTTGAAAATATAAAATCCGAATAAGGCGTGGGCAGAAAAAACAATTTTTCTTTTCCGTTTCCGAGCCCCACGCCATAAAATCCGCCTCTTGCAAAAGCATAAATAGATTGTATAATTTGAAAACCTATACCGGTTTTATCATGAAAAGGATGAAGGAATGCAAGTATTCTATCTCTCCTGTATGTCACGGTAAAAATAAGAAAATATGCCGCAGCGCTTCCAAAAATAATTGTAATAATTAAATATAACAAGGAGACTCCGCCGGCAAACAACATAATAAGGGTAATAAAAAATAAAATAGACGCCGTTCCGAAATCAGGCTCTTTTAAAAGCAAAATATCTAAAAAACCCATAAGTATAAACGGACTTATAAACATTAACGAATACCGGTTATTGTCTAATATATCCTTTTTCTTCTCAAGAAAATTAGCCAAATACACGATAAAAATAATTTTTAAAAATTCTGAAGGTTCGACGTTGAAAATCCTTAAATTTATCCACCTTCTAGAACCGCCTGCGCTAAGCCCTAAATGTGGAACAAAAACCAAAAACATGGAAATTATTATTAAAAATAGGATGATTCCATAAAATGATTTTAAAACGTGATAATCGTTTCTCATTAAAAACCAGATAAAAAATGCGGATATTATTACATATATTATCTGTCTTATTATGAAATGATAGCTTACACCGTATTGCACAATCGAAACCATGGCGCTTGTGGAATATACCATAATAAGACCCAGCGCTATAAGTATTATCGTTGTTAAAAATAATGTTACATCATATTTCCTTATAAATACCTTTCCGTAATTAATCATAATTAATAAGCTCTCAAATAGATCTTTCCTTTATATAAAAATCCTCTTTTAAACCCTCATAGCATTTTTTAAATATATCCCCTCTCTCATTGTAATCCTTAAACATATCAAAACTGGAAGAGGCGGGGGAAAGTAAAACTGCTCCCCTGTTCGTTCTTTTATTATTACTTGTTAAATAAATGAACGATTCTTTAACGGCATCTTCCATATCGCCCGCTATAATCAACTCGACATGGCCGTTAAGAGTCTCCTTTATAATATTCTTTGTTTCCCCAATTAAAACGCATGCCTTTACGCTATTTTTTATGGGTTGAATCAAACATTCATAATTAAACCCTTTATCCTTTCCTCCTAATATAAGAACAATATCCCTATCTCCCCCATTATCGTCATAAAGGGCTCTAAGGGCGCTTATGACCGCCGAAGGATTAGTTGCCTTGGAATCGTCATAAAATTCTACATCTCCTATATTACCGACATATTCAACCCTATGCTTTAAAAGTTCATATTCGGCAAAGGATGAACTTATATTCTCCGGCGAAACACCGAATAAAGTCAAAGAAGCGGCAGCAGCCAGCATATCATAAATAACAAACCTTCTTTTATCTTTTACATCCTTTAAGGATATTTTGGCGTCAAAACCGATAATATCCTTAAACCTCAAATTGATAGCATCTTCCTTAAAATAGGCATCGCATTTATTTTCATCGAACCCAAACAAAATACCTCTGGAACCGACAACATCCTTTAAAATCCTTGAATTGTAATCGTCATAATTTAAAATAGCAATATCGCTATATTTAAGGTTTTTAAAGAGTTTATATTTCGTGAGCCTATATTCGTCAAAGTCTTCGTATCTATCTAAGTGATCATCTTCCACATTAAGCAAAACCGCAATATCCGGTTTAAAGTCATAAACCCACTCAAGCTGGAAACTTGAAATCTCAAGGATAAAATCATTAAAATCTTTTACGCCCGAAATAAAAGGAACCCCGAGATTTCCGCCAATAAATGTCGTTTTACTTAAACCCGCCTTATTAATAGCCCCTTCACAAAGGGTGGTTGTTGTAGTTTTTCCGTTTGTTCCCGTAATAGCTATAATTTTTGACATTTTCGATATTTTCGATTCTTCCGACTTTAGCATTTTATAAGCAAATTCTATTTCGCTATAAATCGGAATATTATATTTTTTAAGTTTTGAAATCACATTATGATTTCTTTCTATTCCGGGACTTACTATGCAACAGGTTATATTAGGACAACATTTCCGTAAAAAAACTTCCTCTTCGGTTTTATTAAAAAATACAGGGCATTTATTATCTAAATTTAATGCGTTAACTTCGTCGTCCGTTATAATGTCGTCATAAACCGATATCCGATTTGCGGTACTATTGGATTTGATTTGACTGCTAAGATAATCATAAACAGCCTTTCCTGTTTTTCCGTAGCCTAAGATTAGCGTGTTCATTTAAAAAATCCTCAACTTTAAGGTCGAAAGAGCAAATATGGTTAATATTAAAGATATAATCCAGAGTCTTATTACTATCTTTGTCTCCGGTATTCCTTCCATCTCAAAATGATGATGAATCGGAGCCATCTTAAATATCCTTTTTCCCCTAAGTTTATATGAACCGACTTGAAAAATTACGCTTAAAGCCTCTAATACAAATATAAATCCTATTATAACAAGAAGTATCTCCTGCCTTGAAACTATTGCCACATAACCCAAAATAGCACCTAAAGGTATAGATCCGACATCCCCCATAAAAACAGATGCGGGATAGGAGTTAAACCAGAGGAAACCAATGGAGGCTCCCAGCAATGCGGCGCATAAAATGACTACCTCTCCTATGTTTTTTATATACGGTATAGACAAGTAGTTTGCAAATTTATAATTTGAACTTGCGTAAGAAAATATAAGGTAACCCATGATGGAAATCGCAAAAATACCTATGGCAAGACCATCAAGTCCATCAGTTAGATTAACGGCATTGGAAGAACCGACAATTATAAACGATGCAAGGAAAATAAAATATGGGCCTAAATCGAGATAATAGTTCTTAACAAAGGGAATAACAACCATACCTAAAGATTCATCATGAATATATAAAATAGTGGAGATTAAAAGTGCCGTTAAGCTTTGCAGTGTAAACTTATATTTACCCTTTAGCCCTTTTGAAGATTTCCCTCGGAGCTTCAAGAAATCATCGGCAAAACCGATAAGTCCAAAGCCAAAAAGTGTAAATAAACCCATATAGAGATAAAAATTGTAAGGTATAGTAAGCAATAATACCGGAATTATCACGCTAAACAGAATTAAAAGCCCTCCCATAGTCGGAACATCCTTTTTCTCCGTTATATGAGATTTTGGGCCATCTTCTCTGACAATCTGGGAAATCTTCATCTTTTTTAACATTTTAATAAATATATTGCCAAACGCAATGGATAAGATTAAAGATAAAATTATCGCATAAGATGTTCTAAATGTAATATATCTAAAAAAATTCGGGTTTATGCTTACCATAAATATTATTACTCCAAAAACCTGTTATGTGTTGAAATTAAAGTATTCTTCCAACCTCATTCTTCTTGAGCCTTTTATCAGAACAATGCTGTTTTTCTTATCCAATTTTAAAAATTTTTCTTTAAAAATGTCTTTATCATCAAATAAAAACAGTTTATTAATATCAAACCCTGCTTTTAAAAGTCCTTCTTTTACATTACTGAAGTAATCACCCTTATAAAAAATATAATCGGCAAGCTTGGCAGCCTCTTGTCCAATATTAAAATGTTCGGATTCGGAAGAATCTCCCAACTCTAACATATCTCCTAAAACTAATATCTTTTTTTTATCCGTGTAATAGGCATTTATCGAACTTAGCGCCGCTTTTAGCGAATCCGGATTTGAATTATAAGTATCGTTAATCAATGTATATTCCATTGATGCATCATTAATTATCTGCATTCTTCCATCCGGAAGAACAAAATCCTCCAAAGCCTTTATACATAAGTCGATATCAACTCCGCAAATATATCCAACTAAAAGCGCGCATAAAAAATCGGATATCAAATGTTTTCCTTTAAACTTAACATTTGCGGAATACTTTTTGCCCTTAAATTCAATAACTAATCCTGTATAATCTTTTTTATACTCAATATTATTACATATAATATCGGCAGATTTTTTTTGTTCAAGCCCGAATGAAAGAAAATTAATGCTCGGTATCGTCTTGTATTGTTTATTAAGAAGTTCGTCATCGGCGTTTAATACTAAATAAGAGTTCTCTTTTAGATTTGAAGCCAAAGCTAATTTTTCTTCCAAAACACCCTCAAGATTTTTAAACTCTAAAAGATGAGATTTGCCGATATTTATTATTGCGCCGATATCGGGGGATATAATCTCCGCTAATTTTTTTATTTCTCCTTTTTTATTTGTCCCGATTTCCAAAATAAGAAATTCGTGATTTGCGTTTAATTCTAAAATAGTTTTTGGAACACCTATCAAATTATTAAAATTATAAAGATTTTTTAGAACTGCCTCAAAACCGTATTGTTCCGACAATATTTTATAAACCATATCCTTTGTTGTCGTTTTACCGCAAGAACCTGTTATCGCAATCTTTTTGTTCAAACTAAACTTGCTTAAATACATTTTGGCTATCTTTCCGTAAGCATCCACCGCATCGTCAACCGCTATAATAATCTTATTGGAATAATCGGATATATCGTAATCCTCGAGAAAAGTCCACGAAACGATAGCGCAAGACGCCCCTTTTTTAAAAACAGCACCGACAAAGCTTTCCCCATTAAAAATATTTCCTTTTAACGCTACAAAAATAGAATTTTTTGAAAATTCCTCCCTTGAATCCGTAAATATCTCATTAAAAACAAACGGACCCGTCCCGTCTCCCGCTATCACGAGTTTACCGCCGGTCGAATTTAAAATGTCATCCAATAAAAGATTGTATGCTATCTTCATAAAATTTTAACACTTCTTCTTTATCGCTAAAATGGTATTTGTTTCCTTTTATTATCATATAATCTTCATGCCCCTTTCCCGCCACTAAAACGGTATCGTTAACCGTTGAAATGGAAAGGGCTGTTCTTATTGCGTCTGATCTATCCTTTATAATCATATAAATATGGTTACTTTGGATATTTTTAAGTTTGTTTTTAAGCTCTTGTAAATTTATATTTAAAAAATCGATAAATACTGCCTTTTCTACCCCGACTTCTATTTCCTTTATAATAGACAGCGGTTCCTCGCTTCTTGGATTATCGGATGTAATTATGGTAATATCGGCGATATCCGTCGAATGCTTACCCATAAGCGGCCTTTTTCCTTTGTCTCTATCCCCGCCGCATCCAAAAACGCTTATTAATCTGCCGCTGCTGATATTCCTTAAAGCGGATAAAACTCTTTTAAGCGCATCATCGGTATGGGCATAATCTACACATATTAAAGGGGTTTCAACATTGCGGATATTTACTTTTTCGACCCTGCCCGGAACACTGAGCAGAGTTTTTACACCGCCGGCTATAAAACCTACAGGAATAGAAAGGGCATGCGCAACCGAGCATGCGGCAAGTATGTTATAAACATTATAGCTTCCTATAAGTTTTGAGGAAATTTTCAATTTTTCTTTATTAACTGGTAAAATAATATTAAATTCTAATCCGTCTTTAAAATATGATATGTCTTTCGCAAATATATCGCTGTCCTTTTCCAGACCATAAGTTATAATATCGATACCTGCTTGCCTAAACCCGTCTTTTAATTCTTTTATTAACCTTTTCCCATAAAAATCATCGTTATTTATTACAGCAATTTTTTTTGCTTTATTACTTTTTAAGAGTATTTCCGAAAATAATTTCTTCTTCGCCTGATAATAATCTTCCATATCTTTATGATAATCAAGATGGTCGCGGGTTAGATTCGTAAAAACGGCGACATCGTAAGGAATTCCGTAAACCCTGTCCTGAATAAGACTATGCGAGGACACTTCCATTACGCAATATTTTACACCCGAATTAACCATATCGTTTAGCATTTCATTTAATTCATAAGCGTCCGGTGTGGTATTATCGGAGTTTATTATTTTATTACCCCCGATTTCATAACCTATCGTTCCTATTAAACCTGCATTATTTTTAGCATTCGTTAAAATAGATTTTATTAAAAATGTTGTTGTTGTTTTTCCATTTGTTCCAGTAATACCTATAACGCCCATTTTTTGACCAGGATTTTTAAAAAAGCTTTTAGAAATAATCGCATAAGCCTTTAAGGCATCTTGCACTGCTATTATCGTAATATTTTTATCTCTAAATTTTTTTTCGCGACCATCTTTATCGGTTAATATTGCAACTGCCCCGTTAAGAATCGCTTCTTCTATATAAACATTAGAGTTAATATTTACCCCTTTTCTTGCGGCAAATATATATCCGCTTTTTACCTTGCGAGAATCATTCGATATTCCCAGAATATCGATATCGATTCCGCCATGTACAGCAGCATTTAAATCATTATCTTTTATAATATCTTTAAGTTTCATAAATAAATCTAATATTCTACTAAGTTAAAGGTTTAAATTCTAGAATAATGTTTTTTTTACCGCTCATATTTGAACCCGGTTTTATGCTTTGATAATATAAATAGCCGCTGCCTTTAATCTTTATTTGAAGATTGTATTTTCTGATTAATTTTAAGGCAACGGATATCGTGTCGCCGGTTAAATCCGGCATTATTCCCGAGTAGTCTTTTAATACGCTTAATTTTTTCTTATTATGTTTTGTTAATGCAATATTGTTTATGTTTATATTGTTATTAGAGTTATTAGACTTTAACTGTTTTCTATATGCCCTTTCGCCGGGATATATGTTTAATATATTTAACGCCCTTTTAAATACTTCCCTTACTACCGGAGCGCTCACTGCCCCGCCGTAATAACTTATTTTTCTGGGTTTTTCTTGAACCACAATCATTGCTAATTTTGGATGCCTGTACGGAACAAATGCCATAAACGAGGCGGTGTATAAATTATTATAGTATTTTCCCGTTTTTGGATCGGCTATCTGCCCCGTCCCAGTTTTCCCAGAGACTCTAAAATCTATAAGCTTGCAATACTGACCCGTCCCGCCTTTAACGACTAACCTCATCATATACTTAACCTCTTTATCGACACGAGGCGTAATAATTCTTTTTAAAACATCGGGTTTTGCCTTATAAACAACCTTGCCGTAAGGATTTACAATCTTTTTAATAATATGCGGTTTCATTATACGGCCGCCGTTTGCGATTGCAGAAAGCCCCACTATTTCCTGAAGACCCGTAACGCTTATGCCTTGACCAAAGGCCATTTCACAAGGACCAATCTCCGACCATTTATTCAACGGCCTTACTATCCCGTTAGCTTCTCCCAAAAGCCCCGCATGAGGGGTATGCCCAAATCCCCATAAACCGAACCACCTATAAAGTTCCGCTTTTTTAAATCTCATGCCGATTTGACACTCTCCAACATTGCTTGAATATTCGACTATTTGATTAACGGAAAAACGTCCAAACCAGTTTTCCACATCATGAACGGTTATCCCGTCTATTGAGTACGCTCCATGATGACAGTTAATTATAGTATTCGGCTTAATAAGTCCTTCCATAAGCGCAGCCGAAACCACAAACGGCTTCATAGTCGAACCGGGTTCAAAATCATCGGTAACGGCTCTATTTCTCCAGTATCTTGCCGGATATTTCCAGTAATAATTAGGATTAAATCTTGGATAATCCGCCATCGCAAGAATAGCCCCCGTATTTGGATCCATAAGTATCGCAAAAGCGCCTCTTGAATCAGCCGCCTTTGCCTCCTTGTCTAAATAATATTGCGTAACAAATTGCAACTGCTTGTTTATAGTTAAATAAATATTATCCCCATGAGTTGCCTTTCTAAGCCCAAAACCCTTAATAAATATGTACTGCCCAAAACCATCATGTAAAACCCTTAAAGCATGCCTGCTGCCCCTTAAATATTTATTATATTTATATTCTATGCCCGACAGACCGTTATCATTAATCCCGACAAAACCTAAAACATGAGCTAACAATGAACCGTTAGGATAGTATCTTACAGGCTGTTTAACTATAATAACCCCGCTAATCCCCTGTTTTTCAACATTCTTGGCTATACTCCCCGAAACTCTCCTTTTAATCCATGCAAATTGAATATTAAGATTTAATATCCTAATTATTTTTTGAAAACTAATGCCCGTTAATCTAGATAATTTTTCGGCATTTTTAAGCTTATGCCTCATCATTAACGGGTCAACGGCAACTCCCGGTATATCAACACTTGTTGCAAGTATGCTGCCGTTAGATGAATAAATATTTCCCCGCTTAGGAGTAAAATATACTTCCGTATGAAATTGCCTACGGGCAAGCATCCTCAATCTTTTTCCTTCGATGATTTGAAGGTTGAAAGCCCTGATTACTAATAAACCTCCAAAAATTGCTACGGCAATAAAACCGATTAGCATTCTTAGTTTTAAAGTTGTTTTCCATAGTTTAATCATGAACCATTATAATTTCACCCTCTTTTGGATAAATAAAGCCCATCTTTTTGGCAATTTTATAAATTCTTGAAGGCGAACTTAATGCCGCTTTTTTAATTAAAAGCTCTTTATGTTTACGTTCTATTTTTGATTTTATAATATTTAACTTGTTAATATCGTACCCAAGTTTTATGCTTTCCATAGTCGTCCAAACATAAAACATGCCCAATATCGTAAATGTTATTATTGCAACAATAAAATACGGTTTTATTTTAGACATAACAAAAAGCCCTCAATTTTGCGCTTCTTGACCTTGGATTAAACTTAATTTCTTCATTTAACGGCGATATCGGTTTTTTGGATAACGATTTAAAACTTAGATTGTTCTTAAAAAAATTTTTGACGATTCTGTCTTCTCCCGAGTGAAAAGATATAATAGCTACAATACCGCCTGCATTAAGGATATTTTTAAGTGTTCCCAAAAATTCTATTAGCGAATCATATTCTTTGTTCACAAAAATCCTTAACGCCATAAATGTCTTTGTCGCCGGGTCTATTTTTAACTTTCCGGAACCTTTAAAAACAGCTTTTTTTATGATCGCCGATAATTCGAGAGGGGTTTCAATTTGCTTATTTTTTCGAGATTCCACAATTTTCTTGGCTATTTTTCTTGAGTATCTCTCATCTCCGTATTTCCATATAATATCGGCAAGGATTTTTTCAGGATAATTATTTACAACCTCGTAAGCGGTTAATTGTTCACCTTTATCCATTCTCATATCGAGACCACCCTCTTCTTTAAAACTAAAACCCCTATTCCCTTCAAGTTGAATCGAACTTATACCAAGATCAAGAACTATTCCGTCAACATTTTTAAAACCCAACTCTCTGATTATGTTATCTATTTTACTAAAATTTGAATAAAATAGCTTAAATCTTTTTTTATCAAATTCTTTCTCTAGTTCTATTTGAACATTTTTAACCGCATCCTCGTCTCTGTCAATTCCAATTAAAAAACCATCAGGAACAGACCTTCTCAATATTTCTTTAGAAAACCCGCCGCTTCCGATAGTCCCATCGACATAAACCCTCCCAGGCATCACATTGAGCATATTGACAGTCTCATTTAACAATACAGGTATATGTTTAAGTTCTGTCATATTATTCTTAATATTTATTGACAACATTAATTATGACCAATTATGCTATCTATATTCTATATACATGATATATGCAACCTAAATATTTAAAAACCTATTTGGGACATCGTGGCGGCAATCGATTCAAAATTAGTTTTTGCGCCTTCGAAGTTTGCGTCCCATAAATTCTTATTCCATATCTCAAATCTGTTTATTATTCCGACAAGTATAATCTCTTTATCTAAATTGCCGCTAATTTTAAGCGATTGTGGAATAAGAAATCTATCCATCTTATCAAGTTCAAGCTCAGATGCCCCGGAAAAAAAGTATCTCAAAAATTCAAGAACGTCTTTCTGCATGGAAGGAAGTTTAAGCGCTTTTTCTTCCAATTTACGCCACTCTTCCATAGGATAGGCGACAAGGCATTTATCAAGGTTGGTAATTACAAGCGTGGTATTATTATAATTTGAGATAAGGGATTCCTTAATTTTCTGTGGAAGCTTAATTCTGCCTTTATCATCGATTGAATGAATATATCTTCCGCTAAACATAAAATTAAAAATATAAATATTTTAAATATAATTAAGTAGTTACCACTTTTTACCACTTTTTACCACATCTAAATAATATTATTGATTTTAATAAAAGTCAAGTCAATTGAATAAAAAAATTTTATCGAATGAAAGTGTAATAGAAATATATGTTAAGTGGAAGATGGAGCGTGGTAACAATTTTTACTCTTTTAAAAAAAATAGGTGTGATTAACCGTTTGCTTTAAATTATGCAGTGTCAACATTCCTGCAATTTGAAACGGCTGAATTAGCATATTGTCTTCTAAGCCGAGAAGTTCTTTGCTTTTTGAACAGACATATATGATAGGTGAATTTTTTAGCAAATCGGTAAGATTTTCGACTATTAAATCTTTGAATTTTTTATCTATATGGGGATTCATGGCTATATCTTTTGTATAAAGCAATGGAGACTTAGCCATACTGAATATATAAACAGGGTTTTCCATAACAGCTAAGGTTCTTGCAAATATCAGACCCGCTATACATTTTTCAGGTTCTGTTTCGGGGTCGGCAAGCTGGACTATTAAAATTTTTTCGTCTTCCATCATATGTCGGGTATAATGTTTAATTATACTTTTTATATTTTCTTTGATAAATATTCTTTAAGCCAATCCTTCAAGTGTGTTCTCTGTAATTCGAATAGCCCATCAAATTCATTCATATCCATGCTATCGCAAATATTATCATGCTTAAGCATTCTAATTTGATCGGATGTTACAGGGATATTTTTAATTAAAGATGGTGATAATTTTTCAATAATATTTAAAGATTTTTCAGCTATAAAAGAAGGTGTGTGAATCTTTAATTTTTTTGGGGGCAAAAGTTCCATAATTAAGTCTATTATATCTTCAAAAGTAAAAACATCAGGACCGCATAGCTGAAACACCTTATTAACCGTTTTTTCGTTATATAGGGAATTATTATATGCGTTGGCAATGGAAAAAACATCTATTGGTGCAAATTTGGTTTCTCCCGTTCCGATAATCGGAATAAACGCCCTTGTTTTTACTAAATTTATGAGGTCGTCAAAAAAAGCCGCATTATCCCCAAAAATCAATGAAGGCCTGAAAATAGTCCATTTTAACCCTGAATTCTTAACAAGATCTTCGCCTTTATATTTTGTAGAAAAATATTCCGAATCACTAACTGAAGCGCCAAGCGCACTCATATGTATAAATCTATCTATACCATTTTCCTTGGCTAAATTTATGAGTATCTTTACATAATCTGCATGAACCTTTTGGAAGGAAAATTCCGGCAGGCTTCTTATTATCCCAATAAGATTTATTATTGCGTCAAATTTATTATTGGACAAAAAGTCATTAACGGCGTTCTTTTCTTCGAGGGTTCCTTCAAAAACTTCAAAGCCGTGTTCCCTTAACTTTGGAATTTTCTTTTTATTGCGTTCTAAAAGCGTAACGGAAGCGCCAAAAGATTTAACTTTTTCAGATACAACCGAACCGACAAATCCTGTTCCGCCTGTAATAAAAACCTTCATCCGCTTCTCCTTATTTTATCTCCTTGTAATTAAAATAATGAACGGCTTCAATATATCTAATAGTTCCAGTCTTTGATCTCATAACAACGGAATAAGTTTTTGCCCCTCCCTGAAAAAATTCAACACCTCTGAGATAATCACCGTTAGTGACACCGGTAGCGACAAATATAACATCGCCTGCGGCAAGCTCGTTAATATTATATACCTTGTTTAAATCTTTTATTCCCATCTTAAGTGCGCGTTCTTTTTCCTCTTCGTTCCTAAAAGAGAGCATGCCTTGCATATCTCCGCCAACACATCTTAATGCGGCGGCGCCAAGAACGCCCTCGGGAGCCCCGCCAATACCCAAAAGAACATCTATTCCGGAATCTTCTTTTGCCGTTGCTATTGCGCCTGCAACATCTCCATCCTGAATTAATTTAATCCTTGCCCCTGTTTTTCTTACCTCTTCTATAAGAGCCTTATGCCTTTCACGACTAAGAATAATAACGGTTAAGTCCTCAACATACCTATTTAATGCCTCACCTATTCTGTGAAGATTTTCGGTAGGAGATAGATTAATGTCGATAACCCCTCTTGCTTTAGGACCAACAGCTATCTTGTCCATATATGTATCAGGCGCATGAAGAAAATTTCCATGATCGCCGATTGCCATAACGGCAATAGCATTAGGAGCGCTTGTTGCTGCCAGTGTTGTTCCCTCCAGCGGATCAACGGCTATATCGACCTTCTGTCCCTTTCCGTTTCCAACCTTTTCGCCAATATAAAGCATGGGGGCTTCATCCCTTTCGCCTTCGCCTATAACAATCGTTCCATCGACATCTATATATTCAAGGGAGTTTCTCATCGATTCGACCGCAGCTCTGTCCGCCGCTTTTTCATCTCCTCTGCCGATAAACCTTGCAACAGATATAGCCGCATGTTCCGTAACCCTGGCAAATTCGATTGTTAATGCTTTATCGTCCATAATTTCCCCTTGATTTATATATTATATCTTTTATAGTTTATCTTTTTATGGTTTTGTTTTTCCATTATATCTTATATTTCATTCTATGACAACATTTGCAATAATCCCCAAAATTGCCGATAGAAACTGTTAAAATGGCTTTAAGGTTATATTAACACTGGATCCCCGCCTACGCGGGAATGACACCCGTTAGGTGAAATCTTAAATCCCCGCAAAGTCATTCCTGCGAAAGCAGGAATCCAGAAAAATAATTTTCTACCTGCAATTTTGGGATAATCACATGTAAATTTCATCCGCGCTCAGGAACCCCGTCATATTCATGTAAGTGCGGAGCTAATCTCCTGAAAGGCTTTTCTCTCATCCATTCTTCAAAAACCTGACCGACAAGTCCGCAAGAACGGGCAATTATAAAAAATCCTTTTCCAAGCCTATAATCAAAACCCATATCGGAAATTATTGCCGCGATACAGCCGTCAACATTCAACGGAAGTTTTTGTTCCGGCTTTTTCACCCTAAATTCATCCGCGATTGCCACGGCAAGTTTGACGTAACTGCCTCCAAAGTTTAAATCTTTAGCAACCTCCAAAAGCCGTTTTGTTCTGGGGTCAACGGTATGAAGTTTATGGCCGTAACCTGCAAGCCTTTTTTTGTTTTTAACGGCATCGTCCACGATATTTTTTGCCATCTGTGCAATATCATTATCCTTAATGTTTTCTTTCCCTTTTAAATAATCTTGAAACATCTTGGCGGCTTTTTCTATCGCTCCGCCATGCGCATCTCCGAGAGTAAGGATTCCGCCTGCAACAGCGGCGTTAAGCGAATTCCCGCCGGAAAAAATTGTCCTTGCGGCAACGGATGAAGGTGTTGCTATGCCGGCATCTATACTGGAAACAAAAATGGCATCCAGCATTTTTGCCTCGTTAGGCGTCGGCATTTCACCCTTTAAAAGCAAGAAACAGACCTCCGCATACGATTTATTTCCGATTAAGTTATCAAGATTATAACCCCTGATAAGTATCTTTCCATCCTGATTGGATGTAATAGCAGTTCGCCATTCTTTTTGTGAATTTGTTTCGGACATAGGCTTAAACTCCTTTTATTTTTATTATTTTTTATTATTTATTTTTAAACTTACAAAATCCCTTAATCCAGTTAAAAACAACACCTCCCCAAATCTCATCCGTGTAGAAGAAATTAGGGGAGGACAAATTATAAATTATATTTCTTGACAAATATCTTAAAACTTACCTTGTTTTACCTTAATGTGCTATAAAGCGGCTTAACATCGTCAGAAGAGGTATCTTCAAAATCCCTTTTAACTCCGAGGGAAATCAGTGCGTTAACAAGCTCATGGTAAAATTTGGCAACCTTGATTGTCCCTGTTTTTTTGCCGACCTCTTCAAGTATCTTTATCTTGTTTGTTGCCTTGCCCATCCCCCTTTCCACAATGGCGCCCGCATGTCCGAAAGAAACTCCTTCAGGCATCATCTCCTGAAAAACACCTGCAACAAAAACCGCTAAAGGTTTAGTATAGCCGCCTTTGGCAATCAGTTCGGCAACCTGCTCTTCGTATGTGCCGCCAGGTTCCCCCATTATAACGCAAGCCTGAACATTCTTGTCTTTTTCCAGCTCGGGCAAAACATCCGCAAAAGTAGTGCATGCAATAACATCGCCTCCCACAGCCAAGGCCATATAAATCCCGAAGCCTCTTCTTTTAAACATTTCGGATGTCGTAACCGTAAGACCGCCGCTTTTTGAAAGAACGACAATAGAACCGTCTTTAAAGGCAATAGACGGATCTTTGCCGCCTATTGCCCCAATCCTGCCGACAGACGGAACAAAACACCCCAAAGATGTCCCGCCGATAACCGTAACACCCTTTTCCCTTGCAAGTTCGTATATTATAATGGAATCCCTGATTGGAACATGCTCCGTAATAATATACATTAACTTAATGCCGTTATCGATTAATTCATAAACGGCGTCAAGCACGGAAGTGGGAGGGACATATATAAGTCCTGTATTTACCGACTGCTTTAATTCCTTAACTTTTAAAGCATCTTTTACGGTATCGAAAACAGGAATAGGGCAATCATCTTTTAGAACGGTTCCGCCCTTTCCCGGAGTTACGCCGCATTTTACGATCCCCGGATATAATTTTTCGGATTCTATAGCAACCTGAGAAGCTTCCCTTCCTGTTATACCGATTACTATCACTCCGGTGTTGTCATTTAAATACTTAGTGCCTTTCATATCCTTAGTCTCCAATCATATCATATTTTTAGATTTTAAAATCTCGTAAAGTTTTTGCGGCGCTTCCGTAAGCGGAAGTTCCGAATCATATATCACCGCTTCGATGTTGTTTTTTACAAAACAGTCATAAAGCATCTTTAATCCCTTTTTGTATTCAGGACCGCTTCTTCTAACTACCCATACCAATCCTTCAGGGAATGTTCCGTCTTTTTTCATTTCTTCGATAGCTGACACAAGACCTTCGCCCAGCGTTACATCTATTCTTGTATTACTGGCTGTTCCGCCGCATACTAAAATAGCCTTTAATCCGGGCTTTGAGAGAATAATATGTGAAATCTTATTCATCTTTTCCGCCGGCGGATTACCACCGATATCGGTAAGATTAGCAGGTTTCAAACCCAATGCAAAAACCGTTTCCGCCGTAATAGTCGAACCGCCGCCCCCGAATGTCATAAGACCGATATCTCCGTCTAATTCAACATAAGAGCCGGCTTTTCCTCTATGATCATCCCTGTCTATCAAATGTGCCGCAGCTTCTCTTTCAGTAAGGGGTCTGCCCATCGCGCCCCTTGCAGTATAAATTTTTGAAGGCGCTATTCTTGCATCGTCATCTATCATAGTTACCGCATCTATAGCCAAAATTTTTTGTTTTTCAGGATTTGCTTTATCGCCTGCAATGATTAAGGGATTTACCTCTAAAAGCCTCGCTTCCGAATTCCAAAATCCTTTATACATATTGGCAATAACCTCGGAAAGCTGCCTTAATACCGCTTTGTCGGCAAATCCTATTTCCAATAAATGTTCCCGAACCTTATACGGAAAAAGTCCTTCAAGCGGGTTTATTTCAAAGGTAAATATTTTTGACGGATCCTGTTCCTCAATATCCACTCCGCCCTGAAGCGAAATGACAAAAACCGGGCGTCTTGGTTTTGATGAATATGTAAAGCTTACATATAGCTCTTTTATGATAGAAGCCTTTTCCTGTATAATAACGCTTACAGGCTTTTCCCCGTAAACTTCCGTCCCCATTAAAGCCAAAACATGCTCATTTGCCTCGTCCCCTGTTTTAGCAAACTTAACGGCGCCGGCTTTCCCCCTTTTTCCCACAAGCACTTGGGATTTAATGACAACCTCCCCGCACTGTTCGGCAAAATCGGACACATTTTGCCCGGGATGCTGAACGACTAAATACCTTGGGGTAGGGACACCATATTTTTTAAATATGGTGTCGTATGTTTCATATTCGTAAAGTTTCATAAACAATCCCCTTTATCTATTTTACATATTTTCGGCAATTCTTTCCGCAAACTGTGAACATTTAACCTCGGTAGATCCTTCCATCTGCCTTGCAAGGTCATAAGTAACATATTTTTGTTCTATAGTCCTGTTAAGCCCTTTTTCGACGAGGTCTGCCGCTTCTTTCCAACCCATATGTATTAACATCATAACTGCCGACAGAATTAAAGAACCTGGGTTTGCCTTGTCCATATTTGCATACTTTGGAGCTGAACCATGAGTTGCTTCAAAAACAGCTGTCGTATCGGACATATTTGCTCCCGGAGCTATCCCAAGGCCGCCAACTTGAGCGGCTAATGCATCCGACATATAATCTCCGTTAAGATTCGGCAGTGCAAGGACGGAATACTCATCGGGGCGGAGAAGCGCCTGTTGAAACATAGAATCGGCAATTCTGTCTTTAATAATTATCTTATTTGTCGAACCGGCAACATCGCTTTCTGCGACCAGCTTATCGGCAAACTCAGCCTTTGCAAGCTCGTAACCCCAGTCTCTAAACGCCCCTTCGGTAAATTTCATTATATTACCCTTATGAACTAAGGTAATGCTCGATTTACCGTTATTTATGGCGTACTGAATAGCTTTTCTTATAAGCCTTTTTGAGCCAAATGGTCCCATGGGTTTTACGCCTATGCCTGCATCTTCCCTAATTTTTTCTTTTATCTTCGGGTCCAATGATATTAAGAAATCCCTGAGTTTTTTGGCTTCCTCGCTGCCCGACCTGAACTCCACGCCGGCATAAATATCTTCGGTATTTTCCCTAAAGATTATCATATCGACTTTTTCGGGATGTTTAACGGGCGACGGTATTCCTTTATAATACTTAACAGGTCTGACACAGGCAAAGAGATCGAGAACTTGACGAATAGAAACGTTTAACGACCTGAATCCTCCGCCGACGGGTGTGGTGAGCGGTCCTTTAATGCTAACGGAATATTCTTTAAACGCGGTTAATGTATCCTGAGGCAGATACTGCCCTTCTCCATATTTTTCAACCGCCTTTTCTCCTGCATAAACCTCAAACCAGTTGATTCTTCTTTCACCGTCATAAGCCTTTTTTACCGCGGCATTAATAACGATATGCATAGCTCTTGTTAAATCGGCTCCGATTCCATCACCTTCGATAAAAGGAATAATCGGATCATTTGGAACTTCAAATTTGTTTGGTCCTAAGACCTTAATCCTTGAACCCTCTTTAGGTTCTGTAAGTTTTTGATAAGATGCCATAGATTACCTCCTTATAATCTATAAATTGTTAATGTTATACTTTTATAATACGTATAAAAGCCGAAGATTTTATTTATAGACACAAATATCTACATCTATGATTATTGTAATTACAAACTTTTTATTTTGGAAATTCTAAGCGCTATTACTATTAATTATTAAAAGACATAAATATACTCTAAAATGAATATTTATCTTTAAATGAAATTAAATGGAAAATTTAGTTGTTACTAATTATAATAAAACATTTTTTTAAAATCAAGTAAAAAATGAAATTTTTTAAATAAAATCTTGAAATGAATTTAAAAAACCTTTAAACAATAAAGAACCTGAGTTAAAAAATAAACCGCTGTTTTGCGCCATAGCTTCAGTGTAAAAATTAGAATGGTATTTGTTTTTTGCGCTATTTATTTTTATTCTTGTGGAAAACCAACAGAACGGAACAGGCTCCGGCGTATGTTTTTTGAGTTTCACCGGGTTATAGTGGTCGGGTAAAACCATTAAAGTATATTCGTTAAATTTTCTAAGACCTTCAAGCATGCCGCCTACAATAAAAGTATCAAAATCCTCTATGGCTCTTATTTTTTTGCTCACGCTTCCCTCATGGGAAGCTTCGTCGGGGGCTTCAACATGTATATATACAAAATCTCCGGAATTTAAAGACTCAATACCATAATCAACCTTACCTTTGTAATTGGTATCTAAATATCCTGTAGCCCCCGGAACATTTATAACCGTGAGCCCCGCATATTTTCCAATACCTTTTACCAAATCTACAGCGGAAATAACGGAACCACCAATGCCGTATTCCTCTTTCATTGTAGGCATAGAAGGCGCGACACCCTGCCCCCAGAGCCATATAGAGTTTGCAGGGAGTTTGCCATCTCTTACCCTTTCCAAATTTACAGGATGGTTTTTAAGGATAACGTCCGCCTTTTTCATGATATCCAGTATATCTTTGCTGCCAGTCCCATGCGGAAGGTATTCATCTATCACTTTATCCGGTATATCATGAGGGGCAACTGTTTTTAACCCGTTTATATTTAAATCATGCGCCACCATTAAGTGCCTGTAACTTACACCGGGATAAAAACTAATTTTATCTCCTCCAAGCCTCTCTTGAAATGTTTGAATTATTTTAGCGGCGCTTTCGGTATCGATATGTCCGCCTGAATAATCGTGCATTACTTTATTTCCATTTTCTTCCAGTATGTTGACAAGATTAAGTCTGAAAGCGGCATCGTTCGCTCCCAGTTCAACCCCCATACTTGCCGCCTCTAACGGAGACCTTCCTGTATAGTATTTAACGGGGTCATAGCCTAATATAGACATCGAACCGATGTCGCTTCCGGGCAAACAACCATCGGGGATTGTTTTTATTAGACCTGTAATACCTTTATTTGCAATACTATCCATATGTGGGGTATTTGCATACTCCAACGGGGTTTTTCCGCCAAGTTCTTCTACGGGAAAATCCGCCATACCGTCAGGACATAAAATAACATATTTATGATTATCCATATATTTAAAGTCAATCCTCCTTATAATTCTTCCTTACAATTTATAATTTACGCTAATCCCATAACCTTTAGCACCGAACGTTTATCACATGGAATAACAATCGGTTCTTTTGAAACTTTTATGGCGTTCCCGGGATCCTTAAGTCCATGACCGGTTAATGTGAGGACGCAGACATCGCCTTTCTTAAAAAAACTTTTATTATTTAGTTTGATAAGTCCGGCAAGCGTAATGGCCGAAGCAGGTTCGCAAAAAATGCCTTCATTAGAGGCAAGCATAGAATAAGCCTTTAATATATCTTCATCGCTGACGGCTTCGATCAGTCCTCCTGACTCATCCCTTGCCGATACCGCCTTTTGCCAGCTTGCAGGATTCCCTATTCTAATGGCGGTTGCAACGGTATGCGGCTCTTTTACTATTTGGTTTAAAACAATCGGGGCCGCTCCTTCAGCCTGAAAGCCAAGCATTTTAGGCAGCTTATTTATTTTACCTGTATCGGAATATTCTTTGTACCCTTTCCAATAAGCCGTGATATTTCCAGCATTTCCAACCGGAAGTATATGATAGGCGGGGGCAAATCCAAGCTCATCCACGATTTCGAAACTGGCGGTTTTCTGACCTTCCAATCTGTAAGGATTTACCGAATTAACGAGAGTAACATTATAATCCCTTGCAATTTCTCTTGTAATAACCAAAGCCTCATCAAAGTTCCCCTGTATCTGCATTACGATAGAACCGTGAACAAGGGCCTGGGAGAGTTTGCCTGCGGCAATCTTTCCCTCGGGAATTAAGACAAACGATTTCATTCCCGCCCTCGCGGCATAAGCGGAGGCTGAAGCGGAAGTATTTCCGGTCGAGGCGCAAATAACCGCTTTTGACCCTTCCGACACGGCTTTAGATACAGCCATAGTCATACCCCTGTCTTTAAAAGAACCGGTTGGATTTAATCCCTCATACTTAAAATATATCTCGATATCGGGGTTTATAATTTTATGGATGTTCCTTGATTTTATCAAAGGGGTATTGCCTTCGAGAATTGTAATGATATGCTTATCGTCTATCTTAGGCAAAAACTCCCTATATCTTTTTATTACCCCATCATAATTAGATACTATCAAAATTCCCCCTTTACTCTCTTGCTTCTTTACTTAAACTCTTAACCTGAAAATGTAAAAAATATTTAAATTTAAGAAAACAGTTAATTTATGCGGTCTTCTATTCTTAAAACGATGGTTTTTGCTAAAACCACATCAAGCCCGTCGCACAATTTTACGCTTTTAAACAGGTCATCCTCATTGGCTTCATGAGTTGTAATAACTATCGGAACAGAACCTTCAACCTTTCTGCCTTTTTGAATCATGGAACTTATACTAATCGAATTTTCACCAAGAATATTCGATATTTTCGCAAGCACACCAGGTCTGTCCATAGCCGAAAACCTGAGATAGTATCTTGAAATTATCTCTTTTTTACCCTTAACTTTAAGTTTATTAATATTTTCCGAAATGAGAAAATCATGATGATTATCGTTGTTTATAATTTTACCGACTATTTCCATTAAATCCCCCATAACAGCGCTTGCCGTCGGATTACCGCCGGCGCCGTATCCTGTTAAACTTAACGGTCCCGCATATTTTGTATTCAGGAAAAATGCGTTAAACACCCCGTCAACCTTTGATAAAAGGCAAGAAGAAGGTATTAAAGTAGGATGAACCCTTATTTCTATTCTTGAATCTTCATTTTTCAGTATTCCCAGTAGCTTTATAGTATAACCAAGCTCTTTTGAAAAATTAATATCAAGGAGATTTATATCTTTTATACCTTCTATTATAACATCTTTCATAGACAAACTTGTGGAAAAAGCGAGTCTTCCAAGAACAACAAGCTTATGGGCGCTGTCGTCACCATTTATATCAAGCGAAGGGTCGGCTTCGGCATATCCTTTTTCTTGAGCCTTTTTTAAAACATCCTCGAATTTCCCACCCTCGTTTGTCATTTTTGAAAGAATGAAATTTGAGGTTCCATTAATTATAGAATAAACAGATTTTATAGAATCCCCCGCAAGTCCGTTTTTTATAGCCCTTAATATTGGAATTCCGCCGCCGACTGCTGCCTCAAATCCTATATGAACATTTCTATCCAAACATTGTTTGAATATCTCCTCGCCATGTTCCGCTAAAAGGGCTTTGTTTGCCGTAATAATACTCTTTCCGTTAATGGTAGCCTTAGCTATAAAATCTTTAGCAGGGCTAATGCCCCCGATAAGTTCTATCACAACATCTATATTTTTATCTTCCAATATTTCATCGATATTTTTAACCAAAAATCCTTTTATATTTTCAGAAACAGGGTGATTATTACCTCTTGTAAATATCTTTTTAATATTAACGGGAATAGAAAAGAGGGAATTAATCTCTTTCTTTCGCTCGCTAAATATATGATACAGACTTGAAGCGACCGTTCCAAAACCCAAAAGTCCGATATTGATTTCTTTTTTCATAGCACAAGCCCCCTTACCTTTATACCGTCTTATGAAAATATTCTTCATTGTGAATAAAATGCTTTACGCCCTTTGACGCCTGCCTTATGCGCATTTCATTTTCGACTAATGCAAAACGGACATATTCATCGCCATACTCGCCGAACCCTATACCTGGAGAAACCGCCACTTTTGCTTTATCTAAAAGTAATTTGGAAAATTCGAGGGATTTTATTCCCGCATTTAAAAACTGTTCGGGTATTTTACCCCATACAAACATTGTCGCTTTTGGCTTTTCTATATTCCATCCTGCAAATTTAAAGCTTTCTATCAAAACATCCCTTCTTTTTTTATAGTGTTCAACCATTTCCGAAATGGCATTGTGTTTCATTTCCTCATTCAACGCAATAATAGAAGCTATTTGTAGTGGCTGAAACATACCGTAATCAAGATAACTTTTAATTCTGGAAAGCGCGTTTATTAAAACCCTATTTCCCAGAGCATATCCAACCCTAAAACCCGCCATACTATAACTTTTAGACATAGAAAAAAATTCCACTCCGACATCTTTAGCCCCCTTGGCTTGTAAAAAACTGGGGGCTTTATAGCCGTCAAATGTTAAATCGGCATATGCATTGTCATGGATTATATATATATTGTTATCTTTAGCAAAACCGACCAATTTTTCAAAAAAATCCAGTTCCACCGTAACCGTCGTAGGATTGTGCGGAAAACTTAAAATTATTACCTTAGGTTTAGGCCATGTCTGTTTTAAAGCAGTCATAATATTTTCAAAAAAATCCTCACCATGAATTAAAGGTATGCTCCTAACATCCCCTCCCGCAATAATAACACTGTATGCATGAATCGGGTAAGTCGGGTTTGGAACAAAAGCAACATCCCCCCTGTTAATAATCGCAAGCATCAAGTGGCTTAAGCCCTCTTTTATTCCCATAGTCACAATAGCCTCGCTATCAGGGTCAAGATCGACATCATAGTGCCTTTTATACATATTTGTTATAGCAAGTCTGAGTTTATAAATGCCGCGAGACACAGAGTATCTGTGGTTTTTTGGATTTTTGGAAGCTTCAATCAATTTCTCTATTATATAATCAGGGGTGGGGGAATCAGGGTTGCCCATTCCTAAGTCTATAATATCATCCCCTCGTTTTCTTGCCTCCATTTTGAGCTTGTTTACCTCGGCAAAAACATACGGAGGGAGCCTCTTTATAGTCTCAAAATCTTCTATCATAATAATATTCCTAAATAAGAATCATAATTAAAAAATAAAACAAGAGGGGAATAACACCCCGTCAGGCTTTGCCTGCCACCCCCCTCTACAAGAGGGGAATATTATAAAGAATGTTTAAAAAGTTTTTCCGCGCCAAAAGAACTTCTAACAAGCGGAGCGGAAAAGACATTTTTAATTCCACCCTTTTTTGCATAATCTTTATACTCTATAAACTTTTTTAAAGGGACAAACCTTTGAACTTCCACATTTTGAAGTGACGGCCTTAAATATTGCCCTATAGTTATAAAATCTATGCCTGTATTTATAAGGTCGTCTATTGTTTCAAAAACCTCGCCGTCATTTTCTCCAAGTCCAACCATAATACCTGATTTTGTAATAATATGTGGCCTTTTTTCCTTTACCGTTTTTAGTATATTTAACGATCGTCTATAAGAGCCTGATGGTCTGTTCGTCTCATACAACCTCTCAACCGTTTCTATATTATGACCAAAAATATCTATGCCGCTATCCACAACATCCATAATATATTTTTCGTTGCCATTAAAATCGGACGTCAATACTTCTATGATTTTACAATTGGTATCCTTTTTAATCCTCTTAACGGTTTTAACGATAATATCCGCTCCACCGTCTTCAATATCATCTCTTGTAACCATTGTAATTACGGTATGCTTTAAATTAAGAGACTTTACGGCATAAGCCACCTTTTGCGGTTCGAGCAGGTCAACACAAGGATTTTCTTTGATATAACCTATGTTACAGAAGGGACACCTCCTTGTGCACTTATCTCCAAGCAGCAAAAATGTGGCGGTTTTATTTGAAAAACAAAGATTAAGGTTGGGGCATCTTGAAGAAGAACAAACGGTATTAAGTTCTTTTTCCCTTATTATTTGAGAAGTTTCAGAAATATTTTTTTTGGTCTTTATCCTTAAAATTTCGTTTTTTAAATAATCCGGCAGTCTTTTATTCACTTTATAAAAAAACACCACTGATTTTATTAGACTAAAATTATAATATATAATATTATTATAAATATCTTATTGTTTATACCATAATATTCAAATAAATTTCAATTACTAATTTAATTTTATGAATTATAACCATATTAAATTTATGAAACTGGCTTTAGAAGAGGCTAAAAAGGCTAAAGAATGTGATGAAGTTCCTATCGGGGCTATTATCGTTAAAAATAATGAGATAATTTCTTTATCATTTAACACTGTCGAAAAAGATAAATCTATCATAATGCATGCCGAAATAAAAGCAATCTTAGAGGCGCAAAAAAAGCTTGACAGTTGGAGACTTGAAGGATGCTCTTTGTATGTTACCCTTGAACCATGCCTTATGTGTTGCGGCGCAATAGTTTTATCAAGGATAAAAAGATTGGTTTACGGAGCAAAGGATTTAAAAACCGGTGCTGTAAATTCACTTTATAATACCCTTAACGATAAAAGACTTAATCATAATGTCGAGGTAGTCCAGGGGGTTATGGAATTAGAATCCTCCCTTTTGTTAAAAGACTTTTTTAAAGATAAAAGAAAAAGAAATGGTTAATTAATCCTTGAAAAACCGATTATTACCATTATGACCATAATCAATATGTAAATTCTTAAAAACCAGAAGGCTATTTTTATCCATCCCCGCACCTCTGCCCTTTTAAGAGGTATTTTATTATAATCCAATAGCCCTTCGTTCTCAATAAACTCTTCCCAATCTTCATCCAGATTAACTTTTTTTATAATCTTGTTTTCGTTCATTTTTTCTTATTCATCCTCCTCTAACCCCTCCCATCAATAGGAGGGGAATTAAAATTAGAATATAAATCAACCAAAGATATGTGGAAACATTACCGTTACGCCATATAATCCGTTCATTATTATTAGAAATCCAACTATAATAAAAGCGGATATATTTTGCCACAGTCTATTGACATGTTCTCCCATTATCTCTTTATCGTTTAACAATAAAAGTAAAAACATCATTGCCGCAGGCATAAAAATAGAGGCTATGACCTGAACAGTTAAATTTAAAAATCCCAGCGGAACATTTGGGATAAGAACTATTGAACCTGCAAATATGACACTTATAAGCCCCGGAAGATAAAAGTGCCAGCCTTTAAGCGGTGGAAGATTTATGCTTCTTGGCCAACCAAATGCCTCGCCCATAGCCCACGAGGTACTTGCGGAAATTGCTATTGCGGCTATAAGACCTGCTTCCACAAGCCCCAAAGCAAACATCTTCATTGCAATAGTACCCATTTTTAAAGAAATAATAGAAAGAATATTTTGGATATTTAAATTAACGGTATGATTTACGCTATAAACCGTAAAACCTGTTATTATAATTATTGCAATAGCAACTATTACCATAATAAGAGAGCCTATAAAGGTATCTATCTGTCCATCTCTAATATCCTTAACGGTTAGCCCCTTATCAACGACCGAAGATTGTTGAAAAAATAGCATCCATGGAGCGATGGTGGTTCCTAAATTTGCCAAAACTACGTATATAAAAAGCGAACTTACTCCACCCGGTATATGCCATGAAGCAAAGCTTTTTGCCACAATCCCCCAGTGAAGATGCGGAACGAAAAAGACTAACGGAATAAAAACCAAATTAAATACCGCAATGCTCAAGCTAATCCACTCCCATGTAAAATAACGCAAAAACAGTTGAATGGAAGCAATAACAATAATAGCCGTTATCGATGAAATCATCGGAGATACCCCAAAAACCTCCATCCCAAGTGTAATTCCGATAAACTCCGTTATTAATGTTAAAATGTTCGCAACGACAAGGTCAAAAAGACTAAACAAGCCCCAAAATTTTCCATATCTTTTCCATATCATTTCAGCATGCCCCCTGTGCGTAACAGCGCCTAATCTAACGGTCATTTCCTGAACAATATAGGCAACAGGAAGCATTAAAACCATAAAAGGAATAAAAAATCCAATTCCGAATATAGAACCTGTTTGGGCATAGGTTATAACTCCACCTGCATCGTTATCGGCAATCATAACCAAAATCCCGGGTCCTATTAAAGCAAGCAACAGGCAAAGTCTGGAAAAATAGCCATATTTTTGCCTCATAAGATGAATTTTAAGTCTATCAACCGCTCTGAGTTTTATATCAACGGGTAGTTCGTCAAGTTTATTTTTGTAATCTTCCAATTTTCACCTCTGTATTCAAAAAATAGTTATAAAATACCGTAACTTATAAATACCGCAGGAGAAAAGGATTAATAGAAATAAGGATTAATAGAAATATTGATGCGCAGGTTTTATAGATTTTATCCTTTAATATTTTTTCTCTCTTTATTAAATAACTTTAACTACTTATTATAAAGAGATAAATATTAAAAGATTATATAAGAGGGCGTAAATAGATTGACGATATCGATAAAGGATTTATATTTTTTAATATTTGACTCTTGAATAATGAGCTAAAGTTACTATCGGTATTTTTTAGAAAATAATTATAGTTACTACTGTGATAGTTACTACTGTCAGGCTCACTTCGCATAAATAACTCCGTTTAAATTTTATTTATTTAAGAATTAAAGTATAATACTAACTTTTAATTTGCACTTATATTTTAAAGTATGCTATTTTATAAAAACTATGTCAAGATAAATTTTAAAAATAAATAAAAACAAAAAAATATTTATGTCCCCGTCTGTTGCCATTGGCATTTTCGGTATAATAATAATCCTTGGTTTTTTGGGAGAAATACTGTTTCAATACACCAAGTTGCCCTCCATATTATTTTTAATGGCCGC
>JAJZYP010000066.1 GCA_021798015.1 bacterium | reverse complement strand
TTTATAAAAAACTGTAATCGAAAAATAGGGACGGAAAAATGATATACTTTCAAACGACCCCAAATAATGCCGGAGTTTATGTTTACGGCGATTATAAAGATTTTGATGCTCTCTATGAATCCCTTCACGATATTATGTGGGACAAGAACGAAAATATTATTTACGAATCGGCAATGAACAGAGTTATGGGTGTCTGCTATGATTTAAGACACGCCATAATGGGCGATAGAGAAATTGAATTTGTCGATAATGGTATGAATGCCGATAAAATGAAATGGTTTGCTAAAGTATGTTCCGATAAAAACATGTATTACAGGATAGAAATATTATGGCCGGAACTGTTATTCGTTATGATATCTCTTAACGATTTCATAAAGCTTTATGCCGTAAAAAAATCCAAAATGAGATACGATACTATGCTTTATAAAGAAAATATATGGGATTCGGCTATTGCATATACGAGGATATTTCAGGCGGAAGCCGCAAAATGCATCGGTTCTCTTTTTCCAAAACCTATGTTTTCCCGCATAAATAATCTTTTAAACAAAAATTATAGTATTATAGACAATTATATCACGCAATATATCGATGTTCTTAATATAAACTTTCTTAAATTAGATAAAGAAAAACGGATTAAAAGCATTCCAGGAATAGCCAAAAAAATTACGGAATTCAACCGTGAATACCAAAGCTTAAGTTACGATATAAAAGAGGCGGCAAAAGAATACAATTGTCCTACAAGCGATATAAAACTAAACGATTTAGAAGATTACCCCGAAGAAATAGATTGGTGAAATGAAAAAAATAAAAAAAGGCGTCTATCCCCTATTTTCCAATACGGCAGATATATTTTTTTGCGTTTTAAAAAGCAATGCTTTTTTGCGAAAAAATATGGCCGGAATATACGTTTGGATATTTTTACTTACATTGCTTTGAAAAGCACTGCTTTTCAGCAAGTAAAAATGCGGGCTCTATGGATGACATCGTAGGTAACGCCTATCACTAAAAAGTATCTCGTCTATGAACCAAGAAGCCCCTTCCGAAAGGGCGGGGTAGTTCACATTAAAAATATCGGTATAAATTTTACTTCTTTTGTATAGTTAAAGTATGATTTGTTTACAATCAGTTTATTTTTAATTTTTAACGTTTTTTTATATTTTAATTCAAATTCGGTAACGGCTTTCGGAATATTTTTAAATATTCCGGATTTTACCTCAATAAGCGATAAACCGCCTTCTTTGTCCTGAATAAAGTCTATCTCGGTTTGAGACGTAGTGCGATAAAAATAATTAGACGTTAATATATCCGCAGCATTGTCCATAACATTAAAAATATAGTTTTCGTGAAGTTTGCCGGCATCTTCCCTGAATTCCGTATTGTTGAAATTTTTTATCTGGAAATTTCTTACGCCGGTGTCTTTATAATATATTTTTACCGATTTAGATATCTCTTTGTTTTTATTAATAAAAAACGGCTTCAGTTCTTTTATTACAAACGTTTCTGTCAAAAGGCTTACATATCTTTGAATCGTATTTCTTTGCAAGGATAATGTTTTTGCGGAATTAGCCGAATTAAATTCGGAACCGGTATTAATTGCAAGATATTTCAACAGATTGTTGTATCCCTCTATATTGTCTATTCTGGCAATATCCCTTATATCTTTTTGGATATAAGACGTTACTATAGAGCCGATTTTTTCTATTTTATCTTTTTTATTTTTTAAAAGGACGACTTCAGGATAAGAACCGTATATTAAGTACTCGTCGAATAACATTGACAAATTTCCTTCATAATGCCTGACCGTGCCGGTATCGGCCAATTTTTGCCTGCCTTTTTCATCCTCTTTTTTAAATAGTTCTCTTAAGCGGCGCAATTTTTCTTCACCTTTAAATAGCAGAAACTCGTCAAAATTAAGAGGTTGAATTAGATATACCTTTTTTCTGCCCGCAAGCGAATCCGAAAACTTCTGTTTTATTTCTAAACTCGAAGAGCCCGTGGCTACCACTTTTAAATTAATAAAATGGTCGTGCAACAGCTTTAATGTATTAGAAGGATCGTTAAGAAGCTGAACCTCGTCTAAAATAAGAAGACCCTGCTTTTTTACATCTATGCCCTCGATTAATAATACGTTTTTAAGAGTATCTATGCTTGACGCGTTAAAATTATTTCTATACGACCGGTCTTCAAGATCTATATAAAGCGAGTTTTCGTTTTTCCATTTGCCTTGCAGAATCTTGGCTATCGTGGTTTTTCCCGTCTGTCTCGTGCCGAGCAAAAATACTATTTCGCGGCTGGAGAATTCGTCCCATATAGAGTTTGTGATATCCCTTGCAAATATCATAAATATTGAATATAAATTGAATAAATCGATAAAATTATAAACATATTACATAGTAAATTTTATATGTACTTATATATATTACATAGTAATTATATCGTATCAATGTTTTTAAATCAATGGGACTATTAATCCCAAATCCCGACTTAGGATTTTATATTCTGGATTAATTATAACTGAAATACTTAAATTGGTTGCAATATAAAAAATTTATTATTACCGGTTCATCGCAGATACTGCTTATAAAGGGAATTAATCTAACCCCCATATTCTTGGAGTAAATTAAGACACTTTTTGTTATAATTTATCCATACAATATCCGAATTTTTTAGTGATCGTTATTTTTTTATCCATTTTTTATAACTACCTTTTTAATTTTCCCTTAATTTTGTAATTTTCAATAAACTTCCCCATGACTCCCGATGTCTATTAATAGAATCTCGTCCTTGACAACCGTGAAAGACAAAATTATCCGATAAGAATATGTAAATGAAACGGCATATTTATTTTTGAATTTTCCTTGCAGCTTATGAAGTTTTAAAGAAGTATGACCGGGGTTTAACTCCAATAATTTAAGGATATTTTTATATTTTTCCGTAAGTTCGGCATGACGGCTTAAAAACGCTTTTTCTTTTTTTGAATAACTTTCGGTAAAAATTAGTTTAAACATTAGATGCCGAGTCTTTTAAAATGTTCTTCCGAGCTTTCAATTATAAATTTTCCTTTTTTATAATCGTCTTCCGAGTCGATTATAGCCTTAAAAATATCCGACTCTTTTAATCTTTCATATTCTTTTAACGAAAGTAGGACAAATTTTGTTTTCCCTCTTTTAGATATAAAAACCTCGTTTCCTTCCTCTATTATTTTTTCGATATTCGATAACCCTTTAGTTTTTATATCGTTAGCGCTAACAATCATTATTTTAACCTCCTGTTTAATCGTACTGTTAATAGTATTATAATATATTGACTATAAATTATCAATAATAATTTGTCAATAATTTGTCGCTGGCGGTGTTAATATTCTCCATCGCAACGTATTTAGTTCCGTGTTTGCCGGCAAAAGCTTCTTAAAGTCCTCAATAGCACAGTATACTGCAAAATTAAAGTGATTATGTAAACTATCAGGTAATCCGTTTTTCCATTATAATACAAATTTCATATAGTTTTTACTGTTGACCAATGAAGACTTTGCATTTGGATAGGCATCAAGAATGTATTAGCCCCCTAATTGACTGGAATAAAATATAACGCTATAATTAAACTAAACATGGGATAAAATAATTGCATTTATTTAATATACTTAACGTGGTTTAATTGACGCATCGGTATAGATTGATTGCTTTAAGGGATAAAACATTAAATGTCGAAAAAAATATTTGATATTTTTTCTTCCATTGCAGGTGTATATGATGTTATGGGGCATTTATTCAGCTTTGGGATTGACGGATTATGGCGGGAAATGACCGCTAAAGAGGCTTTGATAGAAAAAAACAGCTATAAAATACTCGATGTGGCAACCGGCACCGGCTCTATCGCAATAGATATTGCCAAAAAGGCAAAAAAGGCAAAAAAACAGGTCGAAATTACGGCCGTGGATTTCAATGAAGATATGCTCAGGATAGCCGAAGAAAAAATCAATAAAAGAAAGATTAGCAATATCTGCGTTAAAATCGGGGATGCCATGAAACTTGACGAGCCCGATTGTTATTACGATGTCGTTACGACAGGGTTCTTGCTTAGAAATGTCGATGATACGAAGGTTTTTGCGGAAGAGCTTAAAAGAATTTTAAAAAAAACCGGAAAATTTATATTGCTGGGAATGGGAAAGCCGCAAAACAAACTGTTAAACATGTTTTTTAAGATATATTTTTCCATTATAAGATTGACAGGTTCCTTGATCGATAGGAGAGCATACATGTGGCTTACGTACAGCATAATGGCGTTCGATAGGAATAAGATGTTAAATATATTAAAAGATAAAGGGTTTAAGGATTTAAAAATTAAAAACCTGCCGTTTCATATCGCTTTTATAATAACGGGCATAAAATAGGATTAAATTATCCATAAAATTTTATAACAACCAAGGATGGATTTACACAGTTTATTTTACACTACGGGGAAAGCCATTAAAATTATTCGCCGTTATTATTTGCAGGTATTTTTAGATTTTGCAAGTATATCGATAACGCTTCTATTTCATTATTTATTTTCATTAAAGCGTTCGGCAGTTTTTTTACCAGAACTTCGATCTTTTCTGGATTAATTTTATTATAAGGAATTCCCCACACGGCTATATCTATATCCGAACCTTCAACAAATTCCAGGGTGGCTAACGAACCAAATAAAACTACTTTTTTTGCGTTAAATTTTTTTTTTAACCCGTTTGCTATTCCTCTGGCAACGTCCATAACTTCAGAAGTTTCTACATACTTAGGCGACGATTTATAACCGAATGGATTATAAGCACTTAATTCCTGGAGCGTTAAAGAAGAAAAAGTTTTCATTATTTTTCATTATATGGATTAAAAAACATTAAAAATATTTATATGATTTATTCTATTTTAAATTGTTTTAATTATATCATAATTTTAAAGAATCGGCTAATCATTATGGTTTTTCTTAAACTACTAAATCAACCGCGGGCATAAATTTTATTTCCGTGCCTTTATAAACCGTTTTAAAATTTACAAATTCTTTATTGGATTGGTTTCTCATAAGAATTTATGCCATTTAATAAGGTAAAAAAATAATCTTATCTTGTATATTTTTAAAATAATTGGCGGCGGTTTTCATCTCAAACTATCGCCGCCGTCAGGGGAAAAAGCCGGCATTACCGCATCTTCTATAACGAGATTACTGTTAATATATTGAATTATGTATATAACCTTTCCGATACTCCTGCCATAGACAAGCCTTTCATATTGAAAAGGTATACTTGTAACTACCTTGAAATAAACAGGATATTTACTTAGAGTTTTTCCTATTAAAGTTCTTAATGGAAAAGGGGCATTATTTTTAAAAATAGCAAACTCCTCCCAACAAATATTATTATAATTAAAAACGGCCTTGTATTGCGCTCCCTTATATTTAAATTTGTATGCTTTCACTCCCGAATTATTTGTGGAAAAATTAATTAAATACGGGTCATACATAAATAGATTATTTATCGGGATTGGTTTCATATGATATTTTACGTTCATTTTTTTAAACGTATTTCCAACCGAAGCAATGGCATTTTCACAATAAACAGAGCTATAAAAAATCATAATAAATGAAAAAATTGTTAAAATCTTCAAACTAAAAAATAATGTTTTCATAGGGCTCTCCAAAAATTACATATTAGCCGACTTTTAGATAAAGAAATCATGACAAATTGTTATTTTTGTTCAATATGATCTTAATAATATTATACCAAATTATTGAAAATTTAAAATTTACTTTTTATTAATTTGCCGAATTAATAAGTTTAATCAAAAATAAGAAAGAGTTCGGTTTTAAAATTTAAATGACAAGTCGAAAAAATTTATTTGACATTTTTTAAAAAAGTGATATAAAAATAATAGTAGATTATTAGTTTTTGTAATTAATTATTTTTTTTAAATTTTATAAGGGTCAATCCTTATGAAGTATTGCAAAAACTGTGGTAAAGAATTAAAAGATGATGCTAAATTCTGTCCAAAATGCGGAAGCGTTGTTCCAGTCCAAGAAAAAAGCGAAAATTATGAAAAAAATGAAGCCAAAAACATCCCGCCCGTTTCAGATACTGAAAAACCGCCCCGCTCCTTTTGTAAAAACTGCGGCGCTCCCTTAAGAGAAGGCGTCAAGTTTTGCCATAAATGCGGAAGTCCTGTCAGCGCGCCTGTGAAACATGACATTAAACAAGATTTGGAATCCCCTGACAATCTTAATATATATCCCCCTTCTTCTATCAAATCAGATAAAACTAAGTTTTCTCAAGCAACACAGGAAGAAACAGATAAAATTAAAGCCTCCAAAATAAGTGATAATTTGGCGAATAAAGACAATGCAGCCGAAAAAGAATTAAAAAATAAATATCCTCCTCTTGCCGAATACCCTCAGGTTACCGAATCTAAAGTCCATAAAAGTAAAATTTTACCACTTCTTTACGGAATAATTCCCGTCTTAATTGTGGCAGGAATTGCCGTATTCCTTTATACAACCAACAGGCTGCCATTTATAAGCCAAACAAACACCAACCAAAAACAAACCTCTTTAAAAAAGGAAAAGGGTTCAGCTAAAAAACCACCGTCAGTAAAGACAAAAAAGAAAATCAAGCCGGCAAAAGTAGCTTCGTTAAATAAAAGCAAAACAAAGACTGTGAAAAAGGGTATAACCTTTGTTTATCCAAAAAAGATTCTTCGATCGCCGGTTTCTCCCTCATTAGCGCCCCCTCAAGCCAATACATACCGACCGCCTGCACAGGTTTATCATGTAAACCATGTTAAAATCGCTTTTAACACCCTCAGGACGAACTTTAATTCGGCGCAGGCTAAGCTAATTTCTTATGTCCCTGAACATGTTTCGGGGCAAAGCAGTATAAACTTTGTTGTCTTGTCCCATGTGTATTCTTTTGCTTCAAATATTAGCACAAATTCGATAGAGATGTTTAAAGTGGAATTTAGAGCCGCTATTCCCCAAAATCTTAATGCCGCTTCGGTAAAAATAGTAAGCAAAATAGGAGGACAAGAAGGGTTCGGCGCCGCAAACATTTCCTTTATAAATTTAAGCTCTTCTGGTGTATACACAATAGGAATACCCGTTAAAATACCAGCATATTTTATGACGGGAAATTATTATTTTAATGCGGAAGTCGAAGCCCTCGGAATGTTTTTGACATCAAATAATGCGTATTTTAGGGTGAAGTAGAAATAAATAAATAATGTAATATTTAAGGAAGAGGGTATTAAAATGTTTAGTCTTATTTCAGTATTATCGATATTTGGTGGTTTTGCAATTATTGGCGTCGTGTCATACGGGGTTATTGTAAGTCGCGGCGGGTTGGGTATTCGTACAAATTTAACAACTTTGATCCTACGTAAGTTTAAAATAGATGAGTCTCCATCTGCTAAGGTGACTATCGATGTAGTGGGTAGAAATAAGGGTTTAATCGGGTGGCTTCTTACGATAATCGGTATTAATCCCGAAGTAAGCTTTAGACTTACAAACAATGATATAATATTTAGAAGCTCGAGTTTATTTGGTGAAGCTAACAGTACCGTACCCTTACCGAGTGTTTCAAGTACTCACTGCGGTTACTCTAAACCGTTGGGTTACCTTTTTTTTGGGATATTTCTGGTTTTTTTTGGTATTTTTTTCGGGATTGCGATTGCTTCCATAAATGGGGCATTAGGAATGTTGATTTTTATTTTAAGTATTATAATAGGTGGGATCTTATTTGTTTTATACTGGTTATCTAAAAAGATTTATATTTCCTTACAAACAAAAGGTGGTTTATATTTAGGACTGGCATTTAAGCGTAGCGTTATAGAAAATATATCTATAGATTTTGATCAGGCTATGAAAGCTATTAAAATAATAAATATAAAAATCACAGGCGGTCAATCTGATGATTTTATTTACCAAGGTAGTGAAATAAATGATAAAATCTGCCCTAAATGCGGGGAAAAGAATGCGGAGGATGCCAAATTTTGTGAAAAATGTGGAACACCGTTATCTTAAATATTTATATAAAAATGGTGATAATAGTCTTACTTTTTTAATGCCGCCAGTGGCATTACTAATAATTTACCAAGATTTTTCTCGCAATATTATCCAATCTTTTATCAAATGTCCATAATCTTGCATCTGTCAACAATACAGAGGCAAGCAAATGGATATCTATATATCCTAAACCTTTTCCCATAAGTTCGTTATTATCTATAAATTGTAAAATTTCTTTATGTTCTGCCACTATAGCCTCAGGAAGTGCTTGAAGAAGTCGAATAATTTCGGATCTATTTTTAAGGTTTCCACAGGCAATTTCGCCGATAATAAACGGATGACAGATAACATCACCCTCATTCAGCAATGAAATTAGTTCATTATTACCATCCCGTAAATGTGATATCCACACCGAAGTATCAACGAGAATCATATCTTCTGCGCGGTACCTGTTTTAGCTGTTTTTCAGTTTTGCCCAATTTAGCAAGTTTTTTAGAGCTTTCGACATATATAAGGGTTTCCAATCCCAGTCTGATTAATTTTGTTTTTTCTTTAATTCCGGTAAATTTTGAAGCTTCTTCTATTAATTTATCGTCTATGTTTAAAGTTGTTCTCATAAATTTCCTCTCTATATAACTATAAATATTAAATTCATATATATAATACATATGCATAATTATGCATCATTTATACATATATGTCAAATATTATTTTTACCTTGACACGATTTACAATTTGTTTGACTTTTATATCTTATAAGATATAATATACTAAAATGGATAATGTGGAATGCAAATAAATTTTTTCAAACATAACGATAGGCCGCCAATAGAAGAGTGGCTAAACGATTTGCTTGCAGACACAAGATCTAAGATATTAAGACATATTGAGCTTCTTAAGAAAAATGGACTTTCTTTAAAAGAACCATTCGTAAAACATATAAAGGGTAAAATTTATGAATTAAGAACGCAGGATAAAGACGGTATTTACCGCATTCTTTATTTTGCACATAAGGAAAAAACTTTTATTTTATTACACGGTTTTGTTAAAAAAACGAATAAAACTCCTGATGAAGCAATTAATATTGCCGAAATCAGAATGAGGGAAATTATAAATAAAACAAAAAATCGAGGTTATTAAAATGGACGATTTTACAAGATATTTAAACAAACAGCTAAAAGACAAAGACTTTAAAAAAGAATGGGATAAATTGGAACTTAGGTATCAACTTATTCAGAAACTCATAGCCCTGAGAGAAGAGAACAAAATATCACAAGCAGAGTTAGCAAAAAGGATTGGAACTACTCAAGCCGTGATTTCAAGAATAGAAAACGGAAATGTTAATATAGGAATAGACATGATCCAGAGAATTGCCGGCGCTTTTGGCAGAACGGTAACAGTAAATTTTTAATGCGTTAAAGCATCAGGCATAAATAAATCCTGTCCGAAATCCATAAAGTTCTGTAACTCGCTTATGTTTTTACATCAGGCTCGTTCCTAAAAAATAGATGTTTTTCTCCAGCTTGATTATCTTTTCCAATAGTGTTATATTTTAATATATAACGTTATTAATTTTTAAAAGGTATTAAAATATGAAAAAAATAAAAGCGACTTTCGTTAAAGGAAAAAAATACTGGGTTGCATACACGGACGATATTAAGGGCGCAATGTCTCAGGGCAGAACGATTGAAGAAGCCGAAGCAAACCTTTTAGACGCAATTCACGAACTACAAAAAAGCGAAGACATTTCTTCCGTAATTAAAGAGAAAGAAATAATTATAAAAGAATCCTTTGCATGAAACGGAAGTCGCTAATAAGACACTTAGAAAAATATGAATGCATCTTATTACGTGAAGGAGCTAATCATAGCGTATATATCAATTCTATCCATCCCGAATTAAAAGCGCCCGTTCCTAGACACAAAGAAATCGAAGATTTTTTGTCTATTAAAATTTGTAAAGAATTAGGAATACCTGAACCTTAAAATAATTCCCCCGTATTTGCGTTTTAAGGCGAGAAAGCGGACAGACAGGTATAAAACCATTAACCGTTTTTGTTGTCCTTCCCCCATACGTCGTCAACCGCCTTCTTTAGGAAAAACTGCGAAATCCTCTCCTTTTTAAAGGAGAGATATATTTTTATCCGTGTTTTAAAAAACAAAGTTTTTTAACGGATAAAAATGGCAGACTATATGTATTGATTTTAATTATTTATTG
>JAJZYP010000065.1 GCA_021798015.1 bacterium | reverse complement strand
AATAAAGCAGGTATATTTAATGACCATATCCTTCTTTGGGGAACGGGAGAGGTTTACAGGGAGTTTCTTTACGTTGACGACCTATCGGACGCCTGTTTGTTTCTTATGAACAATTACGATTATAAAGACATAGGGGAGCTTATCAATATAGGAACCGGCGAAGATATTAAACTTAAAGACTTAGCGCTTATGATTAATGATGTAACCGGATATGAAGGCGGTATAAAACACGACACGTCTAAACCCGACGGTACGCCGAGAAAGCTCTTGGACGTCAGCAGATTAAAGGCATTGCGGTGGGAGGCGAAAATCCCTTTAAACGAAGGAATAAGGAAGTCATATGATTGGTATAAATCAAATTAATACTAAATCTGAAGATATCGTATGGCAGAAGACGGATATAGGTAAAGCAGAAAGGTGCATAGTTAAAAATCATAAGCCATGCGTCATATGGTTTACCGGCCTTAACTGTTCCGGCAAATCTACCATAGCTAACGCATTGGAACTCAGGTTAAATAAACTTAACTATCATACGTATCTTTTAGACGGAGACAATATAAGGCACGGTTTAAACAAAGACTTAGGCTTTAGTCCGGAAGACAGGACCGAGAATATGAGAAGGGTGGGAGAAGTCGCAAAACTGTTCGTAGATGCCGGCATTATAACCTTATGCGCTTTTATTTCACCGTTCAAAGACACCAGAAAAGCAATTAGGGGTTTGTTTGAAAAAGAAGAATTTATTGAGGTTTACGTCGATACACCTTTAGAAGTCTGCAAGCAAAGAGACGTTAAGGGGCATTATAAAAAAGCCCTTCTTGGTGAAATCAAAGGATTTACCGGTATAGATTCGCCGTACGAGCCTCCGGAAAATCCAGAAATTGTAATTAAAACGGCAGAATATTTTATCGACGATGCTGTCGATAAAATATTGATTTATTTAAAAGAAAGGGAAGTTATTCACAACTGTATGTTGTAAATAATTATAGATTATAAAATAAAATTGCATAAAAAATATCAAAACATTGCGAGTTTGAGTTATTGTAATTTAGCAATTAATATTAATGCTTAATAAACTTAAATCTCTAATCGGTCATCAAGGGTTTAGAAAGTATTTTTTTAATACCGGTTGGTTGATGGCAGACAAGATAGTCAGTATTTTTTTTGGTTTATTCATAGGCATATGGGTAGCAAGATATTTAGGCCCAGGTAAATATGGATTATTAAATTTTGCAATTAGTTTTGTGAGTCTTTTTAGCGCTGTTGGAACTCTTGGACTTGATGAGATAATAGTAAGAAATATCATAAGAGAGCCGGAAAGCAGAGATAACATTCTTGGCACATCTTTTTTTTTAAGGTTATTTAGCTCTATTTTATTATTAATATTTGTGTTTGTCGTTTTGGAAATTATACATACATCGACCTATGATAAAATTATAGTAATGATAATAGCCTTTGGTCAGATTTTTACTAATTTTAATATAATAGATTATTATTTTCAGTCTCAAGTAAAAGCAAAATTTTCCGGCATTTCAAATGTTTTAGGCCGTCTTTCATCATATGCGGCAAGGGTGATTTTTATTGTATTAGGTATGTCTGTCATATGGTTTGCAGTAGCCGTAGTTATCGAACAGCTTATTAAAGGAATATTTCTATTATATTTTTATTTAAAAAATAAGCTAAGTGTTTTGACTTGGAAGTATTCAAAACAAACAGCTAAAAACTTGCTGAAAGACAGTTGGTCGCTTATAGCATCAGGAATAGCAATAACAATATATATGGGAATTGACCAGGTTATGATAAAAGAAATGTTGAATAATAAAGCAGTAGGAGAATATGCCGTTGCGGTTAAGTTAAGCACATTTTGGTATTTTATACCAATGGTTATAAGCAGTTCAATATTTCCAGCAATAGTTAATGCTAAAAAGCAAAATTCAAAATTATACTTTCAGAGGATTCAGAAAGTTTATGATTTATTCTTTTTACTGTCAGTATCTATTGCCTTGGCGACAACGTTTTTGAGCGGCTGGATTGTAAATTTTCTTTACGGCAGCGAGTATGTTCAAGCAGCACAGGTTTTGCAAGTGTATATATGGGCAGGAATTATAGTTTTTCACGGAACAATAAGAGGAAATTTTTTAATTACCGAAAATATGCAGAAAGTGGGATTGCAGTTTAGAATTTTAGGGGCCATCTTGAATATATTGTTAAATATTTTTTTTATTAAATATTATGGCATAATTGGTGCAGCTTATGCAACTATAATTTCTTATGTATTACCAATATATCTATTGGCCCCTTTTTACAGCGTTCTTCGTAAAGAATTGACATTTACTTGGAATGCATACTTATTTAAATGGTTATGGAGCGGCAAACAAAAATGATTGTTAATATATGTTCTTCCGGCTCATCAGGTTCGACATTGTTAGCGCATATACTTAATAGACATCCTAATGTATTTTGCGGCGAAGAATTAGGGTTATTTTCTAAAAATATTCTTTTTGAAAACTTTAATCTTATTAAAAAACGGAAATATTTAATAGGAAGATTTGGAATTTCAAGTGCGCCTTATTTCAAAGACAGGAGTATCTTTAGGAATTTAGAATCATTTAGCTTAGACAGACAAAACATGTGGAAAATATTAGAATCTTCAAAACAATTGAATGATTTTGTATATTCATTAAAAAATATAATTCTTGGAAAGCAAAACAAAGAAAAAATAATTTGGGCAGAAAAGACGCCGGAAAATATTTATTTGATAAAATATTTTTTAGAATATTTCCCTATGGAAAAAATAATACATATAATAAGAGATCCGAGAGATGTAATAATATCTTTAATGGGACGAGGCATATCTTTTTTAGATGCTGCAGAAACATGGTTATCGTCGGTGGCTTCTATACAGCCTTTTGTAAATCACCCAAATGTTTTAGAAATAAAATATGAAGAACTGGTTTGCTCTCCTGTTAAAATAATTAAATCGGTTTGTTTTTTTTTAGGAATACAGTTTTATGACGAAATTCTGAATCCCAATGAAGAAGAACAAAAAAAGGGGGACTATTTTGCTTCTTGGAAAAATATTCCAGGTTCAAAAATATCGACGAATTCGATTGGTAGATATAAAAAATCAAATATAAAATTTAATAATATTATCAAAATGAGAATTTCTGATGATTTTGCATTGCTTCAGGGCATTGAAAGATATACAATTTTTGAATTAATGGAAAAATATAATTATAATATCGAAGGGTTTGGCGATCATAATTGTAATAACTATATTGAATATAAACAAAATAATTATATCCATAACAACAAATTTAAATATAATATTAAAAATTTAATTGGGAAAATTTTGCTAAATGAAAAAACAATTATTTCAAAGGTTGAAATATGCGCTTAATAAATAGTGTTTTATTAAAAAAAATTAATAATTATGTGCGGAATAGTCGGGATATATAATTCAAAAGGCAATAAAGTCAACAGGAAATCTCTGGAAGTTATGAATAATTCGCTATATCATAGAGGCCCTGATGACGGTAGGTTGCTTGTTGACGATAATGTAGGGTTTGGGCACAGAAGGCTTGCCATTATAGATTTAGAACATGCAGCGCAGCCTATGACTTTTGAGAAAAGCGGTCTGTGGATTATATATAATGGTGAGGTTTATAATTATATAGAAATTAAAGAAGAATTAAAAAAACTCGGCTATCGGTTTAAAACTAATTCTGACACGGAGGTGGTCCTTTGTTCTTATATCCACTGGGGGGAAGACTGTTTTAATAAGTTTAACGGAATGTGGGCTATAGCGATATATGATAGCAATAATAAATCCATAATATTAAACCGAGACAGATTCGGGATAAAACCCTTATATTTTTATTATGATTCCGATATATTTATGTTTGCATCGGAACTAAAAGCATTTTTGGCATATCCAGATAAAGAAATAGAAATTTATAATGAAGGTTTGGAAATTGCATTAAGGGACCCGTTTGATTTAGAGGCAAGCGGCAAAACTATATTAAAAAATATTCATAATCTTCTTCCAGCCCATACTTTGAAATTTGACGGAAAGTCGGTAAAAATTAGTCAGTGGTGGGATACTGCAGATAATATCGTAAGTTTAAAATTATCAAAAAAAGAAAAAAAAGAAAAATTTTTAGGTTTGCTTGAAGATTCATGCAGACTGAGGCTTCGGGCGGACGTTCCCATAGCTACCTCTTTGAGCGGAGGGCTTGATTCTAGTTCTATAGTTGCAATATTATCTAAAATCAGCGGAACAAGCCATACTGCTTATACGCATACTTTTTCGGGTATGTTTTTAGATGAAAGTATATATAGCGAGATAGTTTCAAAAACTACAAATACTCCTCTTAAAAAGATTGAAATCACCGAAAAAGACCTTTTAAACACAATGGACGACATTTTATTTAAGTTTGAATCCATATATGGGGGTTCTCCCGATTCGGCATATAGAGTATACAAGGCTCAACACGACGACGGTATAAAAGTTACCTTGGACGGTCACGGGGCAGATGAAATGTTGGCTGGATATAACTGGTATATCACTGAAGCTTTAAAAGATATTAAAATTTGGAATTTTAGGAAATATGTTAAAATGTTAAAATTATATAGGGAATTAACATTAAATCCAAAAGCAAAAGGTAATATTCTTAAAGAAATTATAAAAACTACTTTTTTATATAACTTTTTAAAAGAAAGATATAAAAAATTTAAAAATAAAGAATACGATAGTAATACAAATTTACCAAAAAAATGGACGCATTTACAAAAGAAATTATACAAAGATTTTCATTATACCGTATTACCAAGAATACTTAAAAATTTTGATTTAGTGTCAATGGCAAATTCTGTAGAAGTAAGGATGCCTTTTATGGATTATAGAATAGTAAATTTCGTTTTTTCATTAGATAATGATGACAAAATAGACGGAAATTATACCAAGTCTATTTTAAGATATGCGATGGAAGGGATTTTGGATGACAGGGTTAGGCTTAGAAAAGACAAAATTGGCTTTAATTCTCCTCTAATAGAATGGCTGCAGAAAGACCTTAAGCCTTGGGTAGAAGATATTTTAAATAGCGGGATTTACTGTCATGAATTAATAGATAAGAGTGTTTTATCCGATTTTTATTACAAAAAAATATTGAAAAATAATTTTAACTGGGGAGATGCTTTAGAATTTTGGAAAAAAATCAGTGCCTTAAAAATTATAAAATTATTTATGGATTATCAAGAAAGGAGGAAGGAAAATGCTTAAATTTGCTTTAGTAGGCTGCGGAAGAATAGCAAAAAGACATTCCGAGCTTTTAGGTCTTAATCAGATAAAGAATGCAAGATTAGTTTCTGTTTGCGATATTGTCGTAGATAAAGCAAAAAAAATAGGAGAACAATTTAAAATACCATATTATAAAGATATGGACGAAATGATGCAAAAGGAAAAAATAGATGTAGTATCGGTTTTAACGGAAAGCGGAAACCATGCGTCTCATGTTATTAATCTGGCTAAATACGGCAAGCATATTTTGGTAGAAAAGCCTATGGCTTTAACTATCGACAGCGCCGATGACATGATTATGGCTTGCGCAAAAAACAATTGTCTGCTTTTTGTGGTAAATCAAAACAGATTTAATTTGCCTATTATAAAACTAAAAGAGGCTTTAGATGCCGGAAGATTTGGAAAATTGTTTCTTGGAACCGTAAGAGTGAGATGGACGCGCAGGCAGGAATATTATAATCAGGCCAACTGGAGAGGAACTTGGGCAATGGATGGAGGCGTCCTTACAAATCAAGCCGTCCATTATATAGATTTGTTGGAATGGATGATGGGCAGGGTTGATTCGGTATTTGCAAAGGGCATACATGCGTTGGCAGATATAGAAGCCGAGGATACCGCTGCTGTAATATTAAAGTTTAGAAACGGCGGATTAGGCATAATAGAAGCGACTACAGCTACAAGGCCAAAAGATTTAGAAGGCTCTATATCTATTTTGGGAGAAAAAGGCTCCGTTGAAGTTGGAGGTTTTGCCGTAAATAAAATCGTTCACTGGAATTTTGAGGAAGCTAACGGTACAGATAACGAAGTTATGGAAAAATATTCCGTAAATCCTCCAAATGTTTATGGTTTTGGACATCAGGCTTATTATGAACATGTTGTTGACTGCATTTTGAATAATAAAAGTTTATTGGTAGATGGATTAGAAGGTCGGAAAAATGTTGAACTTCTTAGCGCTATTTATGAATCTATGGAAATAAGAAAAGAAGTTTTTTTGAGATTCAAACCCGAAAAATGCAAACTGGGGAGTAGGCTATGAAGGTTGTCAGCTACACAAATAGCATGAAATATATGTGGGATAATTTTATTGAAAAAGAATCCAGAAACGGTTTTATTTTTCATAAAATGCATTTTTTGGAATACCATAAAAACAGGTTTCAGGATTGTTCATTGTTATTCTTGGATGAAAAGGAAAATATTATTGCACTTTTTCCGGCTGCTTTAAAGAATAACAATATTATTTCTCATCCAGGCAGTTCATATGGCGGCATAGTATTAAAGAAGTATATTAAACTATCCGAGATATTTGAGATTGCGGAATTGATGAAAGATTTTTACAATAATAATTTAGGGAATATAAATATTGAAATAATTTTAAGCGAGCATTTTAATCTTGAATACGGCGCTGAAGATGTAGCATTTACTTTATGGCAGTCAGGGTTTAGTTTATCCTCAAAAGAAATCAGTACCGTTATAGACATAAATAAGTTTAGGTTGAGACTTGGCTTGAGGAAGACTACGAAACAGTATTTATGTTCAAAAAGCTATCTTAGATTAGGAATAACTTATGAAAAAGTTGTTGAAAAATCGGATATATTGGAATGTTATAAATTAGTTGAGCAGAATTTAGCAATTAAATATAAAAAAAAACCGACTCATACAATCGATGAATTTTTTGAGCTTATAGAAAGATTCCCATCAGATATAGATGTTTTTGCCGCCAAAAGAGGCAAAGAAGTTATTGCTACTTATATAATGTTCAGGTTAAACGACTTCATAGTCCATACATTTTATATAGCAAAAAGTATAGAAAAAGAAAATGTTGTTGATATCGGATTAGTCGATTTTATGGTGAACTTTTATTTCGATAAAGGATTTATTTTTTTGAATTTTGGAATCTCAAGCAGAGATAAAGTCATAAAATGGGGAATACATAATTATAAAGAACAATTCAGCAAATTATTTGTTACTAGGGACAAATGGGTTTTAAATGCAGGAGATTAGATTGTATCAATGGATAATGTAATTGAAAAAGTTGCTAAAGAATATTTAGTGAACAATGATTATGATATAGTAAATACTAATTTTGCATTTAATATTTTTAAAGATTATATAAAAGATAAAACAGTATTGGAAATTGGTTCGGCTGACGGTGTAATGACGGAAAAAATTGTTAATATTGCTAAGATATTGGATGTTGTTGAACCAAGTAAGATTTATTGCAATATTATCAAAAATATTAAAGGAGTTAATTTTATTTTTAACGATTTTCTTGAAAACATCCAATTTGAAAGTACATACGAAGTTGTTTTGATTGCCAGTTTATTGCATTTTTTCGAACATCCGGAAAACTACTTGCTTGAAATAAAAAAAATAATAAATCACGAATCCATTGTTTTAGCTACGGTTCCAAATGTGACGTCACTGCATAGACAGATGGGGGTTGAAATGGGTTTATTAAAAAGCGTATATGACGAAACTGAAAGAAATAAAAAATTTCAACAATTTGGAAGATTTAATTTAAACTCTTTTAAGGAATTATTTGAAAACTGCGGTTATGAAGTATTAGAATCTTACGGATATATGTTAAAACCATTTTCTTCCGATATTATGTTTAAATTAGATTTATCAGAAGAACAATTAAACGCTTTATTTAATTTAGGAAAAAAATATCAAGAAATCAGCAGTCAATTATTTGTGAGGGCTAAAATTAAATTATGATTAAATTTTTGGATTTAACAAAACAGTATAAGTCGGTACAAAACGAAATCGATGAGGCTATAAAGGCAGTATTAACAGAGTCAGCTTTCATAGGCGGAAAATATGTCAAACAATTTGAGGAAGAGTTTTCGGCTTACCAAGAAGCTAAGTATTGCGTAGGAGTGGGAAACGGCACCGATGCGCTTGAAATTGCCATAGAGGCTCTTGAATTGCCGAAAGAATCCGAGATTATAGTGCCTGCGAATTCATTTATAGCAAGTTCTGAAGCAGTTACAAGAGCGGGACATAAGGTTATTTTTTGCGATTGCGACCCTTGCAATTACACAATTTCAATAGATAGCTTAAAAAGCAAAATATCTAAAAAAACAAGAGCCGTGGTCTGTGTTCATCTTTACGGTCATCCGTGCGATATGGATAAATTAATTGCAATTGCAGAAAAATATAACTTAAAAATTATAGAAGATTGCGCTCAGGCTCACGGAGCAGAATACAAAGGAAGAAGAGTTGGCGCAATAGGCGATATAGGGACGTTTAGTTTTTATCCGGGAAAGAATCTCGGCGCTTACGGAGATGCCGGTGCTATAGTAACTAACGATGATTTGTTAGCTAAAAAATGCAGAATGATAGCGAACCACGGGAGAATAGAAAAGTATAACCATGAATTTGAAGGACGCAATAGCAGGCTTGACGGTCTTCAAGCCGCCGTGCTATCAGTAAAGTTAAAGCACCTTGACGAGTGGAATAATAAAAGAATTGCAATTGCCGATTTTTATATTAAAAGTATAAGTAATGTACCTGAAATTATCTTGCCCAAAAAAGAAGAGTGGGCAAAGAACGTTTATCATATTTTTGCCCTTAGGGTAAAAAGAAGAGACGAATTAAAAAAGTTTTTGGAAGGACTCGGCATACAGCTTGGGATACATTATCCAATAAGCCTCCCAAAATTAAAGGCGTATGCATACTTAGGACAGACTAACGATGATTTTATTGCTAATACTTTTAGTTCGGAGTTATTGAGTTTGCCTATTGGCGACCATTTGAGCGAAAATGATTTAGATTTCGTAGTTAAAGCGGTAAAGGAGTTTCATAATTGAATATACTTGTTCTGACAAAGCTTAAACTGCATCTTATTAAAGGGGTAAAAGTAAGCGATTTAAAAGTATACATGGAAAATGACTGTTTTTTTTCAGGCTTTGCGGATGGTTTTAGAAAATCTGGAAATGAAGTGTTTATTATTCCAGACGAGTCATTCTTTTTTAATTATAAATTCGGGCTTAAACATAGAATTCTTTATAGATATTTTAGAGGAATAATAAATCGTTTAAATATCGGCAAATTAGATAATTTTTTATTCAGCAAAAAAATTGCTAAATATATAAACAAAAATAAAATTGATTTTATATTTACAGAATTGAACGATTTTATAATACCAGATGTTATTAAAAAATATGCTGATAGAAAAGTTCTTATTTCGGAGTGGTTTGGAGTTTTTCCCGAAATGGTAGTTAAAAAACATCTTAATAGATTACCTCAATACGATTTTGTTTGGACGCCAGGGGACATTAATAAAGAATTTAGAAAGAATAATATTTCTACCAAAAATATTTACATAATAAATACCGCGTATAATGACAAAATTATGTATAATGTTCCAAATGATGATTTTTTATTTGACATTGTTTTTGTTGGCAGTTTAACAAAGTTTCACTATGAGCGCATTGAAATTTTAGAAAATATTGCGCGAAACTTTGATAATTTTGCTTTTTATGGTTGTGGAGAAGAACATATTCCCGACAATTATAAACTAAAAAAATATTTTAAAGGTTGGGCGTCAAGTAGGGATCAAAAGTACATCTATTCAAATGCCAAGATTGCTATAAATTTACTATTAGATAATTATGAAAGGGTAAAAAGCGGCGTAAATGCGAGGACATTCGAAATTCCGGCATGCAGAGGCGCTTTACAAATAGCCCAGCATAATAAAAATATATTTGATTTTTTTGAAGAAGATAAAGAAATTGTAATATTCAATACAATTGAAGAGCTTATTGGAAAAATTAAATATTATTTAGACAACGACAATAAAAGAGTAGAAATAGTTAAGAAGGCTTATGAAAAAAATTTGAACAACACTTACTTTCATAGGGCAAGAAATATAATTAAATCTATAAGCAATAAAAATTAAAAAATATAATAAATAACCTTTAGATTACATGAATAAAGCTCTTGAAAAATATAAGAATATAGAAAAGGTTATGGAAATTTCAGGTTTATGTTATCCTATTAAATTAGGATTAAATAATAATCAAGATTTAGAAGCTTTTTTCACTGAAGAAACAATGACA
>JAJZYP010000064.1 GCA_021798015.1 bacterium | reverse complement strand
GCCTTCCAGCCTAAATATTTTTCAGCTTTTGATGGATTGCCGATAAGTATATCAACTTCGGCAGGTCTGAATAAATCCTTATCTATAACAACATGCTCTTCATAATTTAAGTCCACATAATCAAAGGCAATTTTGCACATATCCCTGACGGATGTGGTTCTGCCTGTTGCTATAACAAAGTCTCCAGGTTTATCATGCTGCAGCATAAGATGCATCGCCTTTACATAATCTTTTGCATGACCCCAGTCCCTTTTTGCATCGATGTTGCCTAAATAAAGTTTGTCTTGAAGACCAAGCTTTATTCTTGCAGCGGAGTATGTGACCTTTCTTGTAACAAACTCAAGTCCTCTTACGGGCGATTCGTGATTAAAAAGAATGCCTGCGCAGGCAAACATATTGTAAGACTCTCTGTAGTTTACGGTCATCCAGTGGGCAAAAAGTTTAGAAATACCGTAGGGGCTTCTTGGATGAAACGGCGTAGTTTCGCACTGGATAGGTTCTTTAATTTTACCGAACATCTCCGAAGTGGATGCCTGATAAAATCTTACCTGAGGATTAACTAATCTAATTGCTTCTAAAACATTTAAGGCGCCAATAGCGGTAACATTAGATGTTAATATGGGCTGCTGCCATGATGTGCCGACAAAACTCTGGGCTGCCAAGTTATAAACCTCGTCCGGCTTATATTCCTTTAAAACTCTTATGAGGGAGCTTAAATCCAAAACATCTCCGTCAAGCAGTTTAACTTTATCTGCGATATTCAAATAGGCTAATCTTTCAATATTTTGAGTAGAAAGCCTTCTTATAACGCCAAGGACATTATAATCTTTAGAAAGTAAATATTCGGCAAGATAAGCCCCGTCCTGACCAGTTATGCCTGTTATTAAAGCCGTTCTCATCCGTTCTCCTCCTTTATCCAATAATTATATATATCTAAAAGAGTTAAGTCAATATCATAATTTATCTTAAAACCCGTATCATTTTTAAGCTTTGAATTGTCTCCGTATATTTTAATTATGTCAAAAGCTCTTAATCTTTGAGCGTCAGTTTCTACTTTTATATTCTTTTTAACAAAAGACATTAGCTTTTCCAACATATAAGATATTTTTAAAGGTTTTCCGGAGCATACATTATATATCCCCCCTGTTTTTCCTTTATAAAGCAAAAGAAAGTAAGCCTTAATCACATCTCTTACATCTAAAAAGTCCCTGTAAGTATTTAAGTTGCCTGTTTTTATTATAGGTTCTTTTTTATTTAACGAGATCAGGGCGCATTGGCGGGCAAAATTAGAGACGGAAAATAGGTCGCTCTGGTGCGGTCCTATATGGTTAAAGGGTCTCGTAATCACTATATCTAAGGAATAATTATTTGTATATTGAAGACACAGAAGCTCCGCTGCTCCTTTGCTTGCCGCATAGGGGCTCTTGGGATTTAGCGGCTGGGTCTCTTTTAACGGAAGATCTTCTTCTTTAAACTTGCCGTAAACATCACCGGAACTCACATATAAAAGTTTGCCTTTAAAAGAATATTTTCGTAATGTTTCCAAAAGATTAAATGTGCCGTAATAATTAATATCGATGATTTTTTTAGGGGTTTCAAAGGAGCTCGGAATAAAACTAATAGAGGCTAAATGTATTATGCATTTGGGGTCTTTTTCCTTTATTAAATCCTCAATGGATTTTAAATCCAAAAGGTCAAGGTAATAAAAATCTTTTTTATTAGACGAGGACGATTTAACAAAGCTATACCCCTTAAAAAACCCATTCCCAACTTCATCTTTGATATAAGGATTGTTTATAATATTGGTTCCTACAAAGCCCGATGCTCCGATTATAAGAATGTTTGGCATTGAAAAATGAAATTAAATATTATAATATAATATACTCATTGTCATCTAATATACAAAAACTGAATAATTTTTGCAAATTTTTTTTAGAATTAATTAATATGAATATGGAAATAAAACCAAAACACATATATATAGACTGTTCGAATATTCATTCATATAGAAACATTAAAGGCGGTATTCCAAGGGTAGTTGCTCAAATAATACGTGGGGCAAGTTTAATTTCAAGTTATGCCGGTGTTAAATGCCAGACTGTTACGGCTGTGGGAAAGGGTTACATTCCTGTGGATATCCAAAATATAAACCTTGACAATCTTAGTAAATGGTTTTCATTGAGAAAAAAGATATTTTTTATTGTAAAAAAAATAGTAAAATTTATTGCCAAAAAATTGGGTATTCCCAAGGATAAAATTTATAATCCCTATAAATTTTTAAAAAATAAATTTAAAGATTTAATATTATCCGTTTCATATGTTTTTAAAAAAGGTAAAAAAATTGCTCAGGTCCCGGGCGATTTACTTATTATACCGGGAAATTTCTGGGACTTCGATGATCAGGTCAAATCGGCAAAGTGCTTTGCCGAAAACGGAGGATACGTAATACCTGTAATCTATGATGTCCTGCCGATTAATTCACCGCAATATTTTAATGCCGACAATGTAATTTCATTTAAAAAAGCTATAGAATCCATTATACCAATCAGCAGTGCAATCATAACCATATCCAAAACAACGCTTAATGAATTAAAAAGCTTTATAGACCTTAATTACAATACTTTTAAAAATCTTACATTTTATCCCTTTTTAGACTATTTTTATCTGGGTTCGGACATTAAATCTTTAAACAATAATAAGAAAACGGATAATTCCGGTATTAGAAAAAAACTGGAAACTCTATTTAAGGACGATTCTGTTTATATAACCGTGGGAACAATAGAACCAAGAAAGGGTCATATCACCATAATAGATGCATTCGAAAAGTTATGGAACGATGGAAAGGAATATAAGCTTATAATTATAGGACAAATTGGATGGAAAAATGATGAAATACTTTACAAAATTAAAAACAACAAATACCTGAACAGGTATCTATTTGTATTTAACGATATAAATGATACCGAATTAAGTATGTGTTATAAAAAGTCTAATGCCCTTATACTTGCGTCCAAAAACGAGGGGTTTGGACTTCCTTTAGTAGAAGCCATTGCGCTCAACGTTCCAGTAATTGCCAGTAATATTCCGATTTTTAAGGAAATAGGGGGGGATTATCCTTTTTATTTTGACGCCGGCAACAGCAATGAGCTTGCACGCGTCATAGTAAACACTTATTATAATTCTTCCATACATAAATCAGAAGAATCATCTAAGAGCAATGTCTTATTATCATGGGATGAATCAATCCTGATGTTTACCGAGAAAATACTTAATCTTTATAAAAAAATCGTATTAAATAATGCTAATACCTTGACAGCAACCAGATATTTTAAAAAAACAAAATTGTCTTTAAAGTTATCTGAACGATTTATCCAATTTATACGGTTATACCAGTCTATTATTATAATAAGCATTAGATCCCTGATAAAACGGCTTGGTAAAACAATTTACTTTCATATCCCCATAAATAAACAATGGAAAGATAATATTGTAGAATTTGCTTATAATCATTTTGGTACTCTATTTGAAGGTTTAAGAGATTATGAAAGATGGAAGGTATCAAAAGTTATAGAAAATATTATACAGGTTGAGCCATTGACTGTTGAAGAATCCAATGTAGCCAAAACCATAAACACAATTAAATTTTCTAAACCTTCTGCACCGACAGTTTCAATCATTATACCTACCTATGGCAAGCTAAAATATACTTTAGCCTGTCTTAAATCGATCTATTTGCATAAGCCGCAAATCCCCTTTGAAATCATAGTAGTAGAGGATGCCTCAGGAGAAAACGACATAAAACTGCTCAAAAATATTGAAGGTTTGATATATGAAGAAAACCTACAAAACCTGGGTTTTTTAAGCTCATGTAATACCGCCGCAAAGCTTGCAAAGGGAAAATATCTGTATTTTTTAAACAATGATACGGTGGTTACAAAAGGATGGCTTGACCCCATGCTTGATTTATTTAAAACAATGCCCGATTGCGGTATGGTGGGTTCAAAAATAATCTATCCCGACGGTCATCTGCAGGAAGCAGGAGGAATTATATATAGTGATGGCAATGCCGCTCAATACGGATGTTTGGATAATCCCAAATACAGCGAGTATAATTACGTCCGTGAAACTGATTATATTTCGGGGGTGTCTTTATTAATTAAAGCAGATTTTTTTCAGAATACTAAGGGTTTTGATGAATTGTATATTCCCGCATATTATGAAGATACCGATTTGGCATTTAAAGTGCGTAAAACCGGCCTCAAGGTTTATTATCAGCCAAAATCAATAGTAATACACTATGAAGGCCTTTCCCATGGAACCGACATAACTAAAGGCACTAAAGCATTTCAATTAAAAAATAAAGAAAAATTCTATTTCAAATGGAAGGATACCTTAAAAAGGGAACATTTTTTAACCGAAAAAGATATATTCTGGGCTCGTGATCGTTCTCATTATAAGCCGTGCATTGTAGTCATGGACGACTGTATCCCTCAATTTGATAAGGATGCAGGTTCACGGGCAACATTTCAACTATTGCAACAACTTGTCAAAATTGGTATGAATGTAAAATTCTGGCCAGGATATCTTTATTATGACCCAGATTATACCCCGATTCTTCAACAGATGGGGGTTGAAGTATTTTACGGCTCTAAATATAAAGGAAAATTTTCCAGCTGGGCATTGGAAAACAAAAGATATATTAATTATTACTTGCTGAACCGTCCCTTATTTGCAAGCGGATTAATAGATATAATTAAAAAAAACACTATCGCCAAGGTTTTATACTATGGTCACGACATACATTACCTCAGGTTAAAAAAAGAGTTGGAAATAAGCCCCAATAATAAAACTTTGCAACTTGAAGAAAAAAATATTAAAAAAGCCGAAGAAAAGATATGGGCTAAAGCTGATGTTATATACTATTTTTCCGATTACGAAACTCGGTTTGTAAGGGGGTGGCTTTATAATAATACCAAAAATGGTGAAGCAAACGATAAAATTAGAACAATCCCGTTATATGCATTTGAAAGCTTTCCTGATAAACCGGAATTAAATCTGGGTCAAAGGAAAGGAATAATGTTTATCGGCTCCTGGAACCATAGACCAAATAAAGACGGTGTAATATGGCTTGTAAACGAGATAATGCCGCTCGTCTGGAAAAGATACCCTTCCGTTCATCTTTATTTAATAGGGTCTGATCCAACAGATGAGATTTATTCCTTAGCATCTAAAAATGAAAAAGTTACTGTTTCGGGATTTGTTGAAGAATCGGAATTAGAATTACAATATATGAATATCCGTCTATCAGTGGCTCCGCTAAGATTTGGGGGAGGCATAAAAGGAAAGATAGTCGAAGCTATGAGGTATGGCGTCCCGATAGTTACAACATCTACCGGCATTCAGGGCTTAAACGATATAGATGGCGTAATCGCATATGCCGATGATGCCGAAGGTTTTTCAAATAATATAATGAAATTTTTAGAAGATGACGACCTCTGGAAAAAAACTTCAGCTTTAGAACAGTCATATGCAAAAAGGCACTTTTCATCTGAAGCAATGCAACGGGTTTTATCAGACCTTCTGTAAAACATCTTAAAGCTTAAAGCATCTTAAAACATATTGCCCCAAATATAATCCCTGAATTTCTTTTAAACCCTTGTCTTAAAAATTTATAGTTAAGGATTATATAAAGCCTTTTTATCGGATTTGCGCTTCCTATCTCTATAAAACTTTTTAAGAAACATTGCCGATATAATTCCCTGCCCTTTCATATTATTTTATAAAAATATGCATAATGCTAAACAATAGCCTTGTATTTCGAGGCAACATCAGCCGAATTTCCTAAAAAAGCAACCCTTCCGTGTTCCAAAAATAGGCCGTTATCACAAACCTCAACTATGGAGTTAGGGTCATGGCTTACCAAAATCATGGTTTTCCCTTTTTTTTTAAATTCAACTATTTTTGCCTTACTTTTTTTTGAAAATTCGGCATCCCCGACTGCTAAAACTTCATCTAACAAAATAATATCCGGATTTACATTCATCGCAATCGAAAAAGCAAGCCTAACATACATACCGCTTGAATATGTCCTTATAGGTTGGTCAATGACATCTCGTAACTCGGAAAAATCAATTATTTGATCATAAAGAGAAGTAATTTCTTTTTTTGATAACCCTAAAATAAGTCCGTTAATTAATATGTTTTCTCTTCCGGTAAGTTCCGGATGAAAACCGGAACCTAATTCAAGAAGCGGAGTAAGCTTTCCACGAACTTTTATGGTCCCCCTTGTAGGAACAATAATTCCCGCAATTAATTTTAAAAGGGTGCTCTTTCCGGCGCCATTCCTGCCCATAATACCAAAAGCCTCACCCTTGTTAATGTTAAAACTTATATCATCTAAAACCAAAAACTTATCTTTTTTTTTAAGTTTTTCTTTTCCTTTTAATATGTTAATAATACGAGATTTTAAAGAGGTTGGCGATTTTATATTAAGCCTTCTAAATTCTTTAAATACATTTATAACCTCTATTGCTATTGAGTTTTCTTCGCTCATAAACCCTTTAATAAAATAAACGTTAACATTAAACAAACTCTGCAAATTGGTCTTTATAGATGTAGAAGTATGCTCTTCCTAAAATATAGGTCAAAATTGAGATAATAATAAGAAGAATAAAAAAAACCGGTCTGGGAAAATAGTTAAAGTAAAATATATCCTGATAGTTTTTCATTAAATAAGCGATGGGATTTATATATATTATGTGCCTTAACTTTGGCGGAAGCTGCGATGTAAAATACATCACCGGCATGGCAAAAAAAAGAAATTGCGTTAAATTCATTACAATTTGCAAAGTATCTCTATAAAAAACCTGTAAGGTTGAAAGAAACATCGCAATCCCGCATGAAATAAAAAACTGACATAAAATTACTATCGGAAATATTAGAACAGGGAAGCCTATTTTTAAATGCCAGACAAAAACGAACAAAAAAAGGATAGGAACGCCTAAAATATAATTGATAAAGTTAGCTACAACCCTAACTATAACAACTATTTCGGAAGGAAATGTGGACTTTGTTATAAAGCTTCCTCCCGCAACAATAGAATTGGTTCCTTCGAGTATTGAACTTTGAAACCATGTAAAAGGCAAAATTCCCGTAAAAAAATATACCGGATATGCCTTAGCAGTATTTTTAAAAATTACTACAAATAAAAACGTATATATAATAAGTAATAATAAAGGGTTCATTAACGACCAAAAAAAACCAAGAAAAGAACCTCTATACCTTACCTTTAGTTCTTTTAAGGCTAATATCCATATTAAATATCTGTACTTAATTAAAACCTCAAATTGATTTAGAAAGTTTTTCATGAATAGTAAAGTTTATAATTTATTGAAAAAAGTTGTAGCAACCATCTTTGCACCTATTACAAATGTATATATATTAAAATAAATAATAGGTACTGTCAATTGTAAATTATACTGTGTCAAGCCAAAATAGAAAAGAGTTAAAAGAGGTTTTCAAGGAAAAATATATCGGAATCTTCAATTTTAACCTCCAATTGATTTCGTTATAGTGTCTAATTTTATTCCAGTCAATTAGGGGGCTAATACATAATGAATATTATTAAACAGATGCTAAAATGAGAGAGGCTGTTCTATTTTTCCGGAATCTGTATTTTTGATATCTTATCGAGAATCTGTTCAAATTTATTCTGGGAATTTTTATCTAAGTTTCCCTGTATGGCACTTGTTGCGATTTGCTGTACCTGCATATAGGCTTTTTCATGCTGTGAGGTTAGAACGGCAATATGTTTATTCTGTTCATCTATAATCTTTTCCGAAGATTCTATTTTCGCATTTAAAACATTGAGCTTGCCTTCGTATTCTTTATGTATAAGTTCCTTTTGCAATTCAAATTCCGATTTAAGCTTTTCTTCAGTAGATTTAACGGCATTTGAGACTTCTTTTTCAAGCGTGGCAGGGAAATCTGCGGCTTTCCTCTCAAGAGCGGCATTAATTTGCTCTTTTTCGGATATTTTCCTTTCCCTTTCTTCTAACGATTTATTTTTTTCTGCGGTCTCTTTTTGAAATTCCTCTCTTTCCTCTTCTATTGAACGTTTAAGGTTTTTTAACTCATCGTTAAGGGCATTTAGTTTCTGTTCGCTTTCTCTTTTGAAATTATATTCAAACTCTTCTTTCTTTCTATCCCAGTATGTCTTGAACTCGTTTTCCTTTTCTTTGGCAAGATTCTCATATGACTTCTTTTCTATTTCTATCTTCTTTTTTAATTCGCCTATTTCTGATTCTAATATATTTTTACGGTCTGAATATTCTTTTTCGAGTTGAGCTTTTTTTAAATTGTCGGCTTCTATTAAAGAGGCAAGCGATAATGCCGAATGTTCTATTCCATATATTTCTTTAAGATAATTGTCTTTTATTTCTATGGCTGCTTTAAGGTTTTTATAATCAATTTCAGTCTGAGATAACTTTGAGGAGAGTTCGTTTAAAGAATTTATTATGTCGGTTTTTAATAAATTAATCTTTTCATTTATATTTTCTTCTATTAATTTATCGGATTTTTTAACGGTTTCAATGTTTTGTTTTTCTTCAATCTTTTTACCGGCATTTAATGATTGCTTTTCTTTCTCTTCCAGTTCTTTTTTGGCACTTTCGTATGCTTCCAATATCTCTTGTTTTGTATTTTTTAAGCTAACTTCCTCCGCCGGTTTATTTGCCATTAACATATCCTCCTTATTGACTTAATTATTGCTTAAAAATCGATCAAAAAAATAAAATTAATAAAATAATATATCTTATATATACATATTATTATAATATTATACAGATGCAAATATTTCAATAATAAAGATAATCCCAAATCGGGATTTGGAATAATGCCCATTTCCTAATGAGCTAAATCTAAATAATTTTTTATTGTTATTTAACAAAATTTGTATTTGTTATATCGGAGACTTTTTTAATTGCTTCTTTATAAGTGTAAGGGCAATCCTCCGGGATATATATATTCCCTTGAGTGTCTTTATGGATTATATTAGCAGCTTCAGCCCAAGCTTCAAGGTAAGCTTTATTTGCTTTTGATTTTAAGCCTGGATTGTCTTCAATAGTTTTTTTAGCTTGTTTTAAAGAATTTTTAATTGTATTTCCCCAGCTCTTAGTTCTTAAATCAGGCTGATTATCCCATTTGTATAAATGGGAGAGCAAATTTGCAAAAAAACTTACAAGTCTATAATATTCTGATTTTCCCAAGTCTTTTACCTCTTCTGCTAAGTTAATATAATCGATTTTGTCAAGTTTGCCTTCTTTAAGAAGCTCCGCATTGGTCATGGCCCAGGTATAGTAGTCGGTATTATATAATTCGGCGAGGTTTTCGGTTATCTGTTTTTCTTTTAAATTTACGTTTAACATGGTTTTATTACTTTTTAAAATTAACTCTATGTAAATACAATATACTACTGTTTAAGGAAATAATCAAGAAAAGGCTAAAACCCAAATCCCGATTTAGGATTTTAATATTCCTATTTATAGTCAAAATTATTCATTTTAAAAAATTTAAGCCTTATTAAACTATATTAAATCATAACTAAATATATATTTTTAGATTTAATTTACTCGTCCGAATATATTTGCGGAAAATATTTAAAAATATGCTGTTTTTGGGCGTTTTTAAACAAATCTCTCCCGTAAACTGTTAAATTATCGTATATAAAAAATATCTATGCATAAAATATCTTTTGCCTTAAATGCAAAAGGGTATTAAATTTATCTAAATCGGTTTTTATTTTCAGGATAATATTGCAGGAATGCCTTTATTATCTTGCCTGCTATATTTAAAAAAGACCATCTGAAAGTTTTTATCGTATGTTTTAAAAACTCGGGATTCAGTAATTTAAATCCTGCAAAAAGATTATAAGATATGATGCCTATACCAAAATAAACGGCATTTGCCAAAAAGGTTCCGCACGGCATATTATTCTTGCAATTATCGTAAAAGGCTATGTGGTCAAAAGCGGGGGATACCATATTCTTCTGCTTTAAAAAGCAATGCTTTTTAAAACACGCAGAAGAATATATCCTCTCTGAATTCGTTGTGCAGGCAGATGCCGTTTTCGAATAAAAAACCGAGCATAGGCATATAGCCTTTATTATTTTTATAAGTATAGAAACAATCCCTTTTTTCGGCTATAATCCCGGTTGCGTCTATTGTCAAGCGTATATTCGGTTATATCTTCTTTTTCCATTATCTTTTTTATTATGGAAGAGTTTATAATATTTAATCCTTTAACATCTTTTTCTCCCGTTCTCCTTAGCCAATCTCCTATGGTATCCGGTTCTGGAATTGTTTAACCTTTCGGGTGATCGGTTTTGTGATATATTATATCACGTAAGCATAGAAAAATTAAGGGGTTTTTTATTATTTTTTTGTATATTATGTAGTTCTAAATCGGGATTTGGGTCTAATTTTGCAAAGATGTTGTTAACTTTTAATTTGCCATAATATCCCGTTTATTACTATTTTTTATTCTACTCCTAAAAGTCGAGACAAATTAAAAGCTATTTATATATAGACATTTTAATAGTTATTAACAGGGAGATTAATTATATTTGACATTTAAATAAGTATGATATATAATCATACCATAAGAGAATCAATTTAATGATTAAA
>JAJZYP010000063.1 GCA_021798015.1 bacterium | reverse complement strand
GGGAGGGGGGGGGGGGGGGATTTAGCGGCGGAGGTGCATATTACGGTTCAGGTCCAAAAGGGTATGAATTATTTAGAGCAGACGGATGCATCAGATGCCATACAATTAACGGCTACGGCGGTACTGTGGGGCCGAATCTTTCCCATATAGGCTCGAAAAGAAGTTTTTCGTGGATTGCCGTGCAGATAGCCTATCCTTCGGCGCATTTTAAACGCGGCTCGATGGTTGCGATTAACGGTAAAACTTATCCGGCAATAATGCCAAATTATGAACACTTGCCTAAATCGCAGGTCATTACGATTTCAAAATATCTCGCGACGCTTAAATAAGTTCTTATATCATCATCATTCATTCTTATATTTTTTATATTTTTATACATTATATACGATATATGCTATAAAATAGGGGTTGTGCCGGGTGTAGCATAAGAATGTAGACCTGGCAATAGAATGTCGACTCCCAGATAAGCAAAAACTAACAAAAAGAAGCCGGCAACGGCAATCCATGCCATTCTTTTTTCCGTCCATCCTCTTGTAATTTTTGCATGCAAAAAAAATGCGTAGGTAAGCCATGTTATTAATGCCCATGTTTCCTTAGGATCCCAACTCCAGTAGCCTCCCCATGCATTATCCGCCCATGCCGCTCCTATAACGTTTCCGACAGTATCTAAAAGAAATCCAAAAATAATGACTTTATAAATAGCTTCGTCCAAAATACCGCTTGAAGGAATAAGATTTAAAAAGCGGTTTGCTTTTTTTTGAAATTTCTTTTCTTTGTTAAATTTTATAAGAAATAGGATACCGAGCCCGCAAGACGCGGTAAAAGCGCCGTAAGCCAGAAAAAGCGCTATGATATGATAAAGCAGCCAGTAGCTCTTTAAAGCGGGAAGACCGGGTTCAATTAAACTTGATGCAAGCGGAGAAAAAGTTGCAAATGCCAAGGCGGCTCCGGCAATAAATGTTATAATCAAACCTAATGCGTCGAAGTCGTAAAAAATACGCAGTAAAATAAAACCCAGAATAACCACATACGAAAAAAATACTAAAGAATCGTAAAGATCAACCAAGGGAGGCATATATATGCCTATTTTGTAGGAATAGAGCCATCTTACGGCAAAGGCGAAGGTTTGAAGGACAAAAGTACCGATTAATACGGCTAACGATATTTTTGCAAATATCTTTTTGCCGCCGCTTAATAAATAAAATACATAACCGGTAAAAGATAAAATGATTAAAAAAAACGAAACGGCAAAATACAAAGAGCCGTCCAAACTTGAAATATTTGCATGAACCATTTTTAAACTCCTTATGATCTTAAATATAATTTTTAAATTCGTTTATTGTTTCGTCAATTTTTTTGTAATACGAAACCATTTTTTTATGGGAACCCGCTAAAATTTCCACCGAAGTACCTTTTCCGCTTTCCGAAGGATAAATTTTCACCCGTATTGTTTTGTGGTTAAAATAAAAAGAAAAGAATAATGAAATAATCATTATTATAGAACCGGTCCAGATAATCCAGGTATATGAGTTTTTGGCTATTTCCAGTCCGCTGTAATAATATTCTTTCACCCCTGCAAATATAAAAATAAGTCTTTTTTTATATACGGCAAATACCAATGGAAATTTACGCGCGCCGGTTATCCTTCGATTTTCTAAAAAATTAATATTCCTCAGTCGTTTTTTGTTTTTATATATGGATATATAAAAAGGGATTCCATTTGTGCCGGGTTTTTTATAAAAATCAAACTTAAATTTCAGTCCGTTTATTCCAGTATCGTATAGCGTTCCCGGCTCGGCAAAAACCGTGTGTTTATTGAAAACGGCGCTTTTCATGTTCGTTAAGTTTATTAAAACTAATCTGGCGGCCGATGGCAGATAATGTCCGTAGCTCGCCTGATAAATAGTCAAGCCGTCATATGCAAGAGGATGGTTTACCCGTATGGATTTTGTCATGATTACTTTACGTTTTTTTATTATACTCAATTTGCTGATGTAAGCCTTAGGCATCCCGTCTTTATAATATTTTGTCGCATATCTATCGAGCCTTATTTTAAACGGCAATTTTATCTGCTTTCCGTTCCTGTTCTTATCGCTGGGCAGGTATGAATAGCGGGTTGCCAACCCTTCGTCGATATTTACATACGACCTAAAACCGTAAGCAATATTTAAAATTACGCCGGCTATTATAACGATTATGCCCAAATGTACCGCATACGGGGATAAACGAAATATCCCGTTCTTAGAAAAATACAGTTCAAACTGCTTGCCGCCGGATTTTTCTCTATGCTTGCCGAATTTCCTTGAAAATATTCTTTTTGATATAGACGATATTTCGTTTGGGCTTTTTAAAGAATTAAAATTATAATATTTAGTCTTTTTGGACTCATTTTCCTTAATGCCGTTTGAAGGAATATTTGGAAAAGAAATGTCGGGGTTAAAGATAATTTTAAAGGTTTTAGGTATTCTATCCAAGGAGCATACAATTAAGTTTACGGTAAATAAACCGCCCAAAGCTATGAAATACCAAGAGTGGTAAATATTTAAAAAACCTAAATAGTAAAGTATCTTAAAAACGAACGGACCGTACATCATTTTATATACCACCAACGGATCGCCCTGGTCTATTATAGTGCCTATTACAGACACGGCTGAGATTAAAACAAATAAAACCATAGCTAATTTTATAGACGAAAAAAACTTTTTCAACTTCGATAAAACGGTCATCATAAGATTCATATATTGCCTCAATATGTTAGTTGTATGCATTAAGCAGCGTTATAAATTTTTACCGGTTAATTTTATTAAACTCGATATTTAAAAAACCTGGCGGCAGTTCGCCGGTAAAGTGGGCGACGACCGCCCCTTTTCTATTTATGAGAAAAGACTGCGGGATTTCATAGATATTGCCGTAAGCTTTAGATATGACGCGTGTAGCCATTCCTACCGGATACGTAATAATGCCCCCCTTAAAAGTCTTTATAAAATTAAGCACGGCCGCCGGACCGCTGTTGTTTACCGAAAGCCCGATTACGACGAAACCATCCTTTTCATACGACCTATAAAATTTTTCGAGCCTCGGAATTTCAGCCCTGCATGGGGGACACCATGTAGCCCAGAAATTTACGAGGATAATCTTGCCTCTGAATTTTTTCAAAGATAAAGTCGTTCCCGGATAATTAATGCTTTTAACGGAAAACTGGGGGGCCATAGTTTCTCCTCCAGATTTGGTTAGTTTAATTTTTTTTGTTAAACTCGAAAATTTAAACGCTAAAACAGATACCGAAATAACGGCAATCGCAAAAATTACCGCCATAGTTATTAGTTTACGGTTTTTATTCATTTTATTTATTCCTCTAATAATAATTTAAGTTATAATTTATGAAAGATTATATATAAAAACATAGGGCTTTAGCAGAATACGCGCTACTGCATAACATAAACGGAAATAATAGAAAGATATTCCAATTCTGCTAAAACTTATAATAATTATGTCGTGTGGATTAATAAGAGGAAAATCTGGGAGGATGTTTTATGGAAAAAGCCGTTAACATTTGACGAAAAACATATAATAAAAAGAGAACGATGAAAATCCCTTCAAAATTATTAATAAGGTTAAATACGGTTATAAGCAGGTTTTGGCATTCCGTTCCGCATATAGATTGAATTTGCTGCATACGTTCGCTATTAAAATTAAATACGTTGTAAAACAGCGAACTTTTCGCCGCCGGATTATTCTTAAAAGTTTTTTTTGAATGGTAGAATCCGGCGGAAAATCCGGTATTTGCAGATGCATGATAAACATAACCCCGGGGAGTCGTATGCATTAAATGAGCCGTGCCCATAAATGAAAAAAGAAAAAATATAATATATATATGCTTTCTTAAAAACACGTTAACCGCTCCAATTCTTTATACTGACAAATTTTTTCGTCTTTTCTCATTATCAAATAATATACTATAAATAAAAAACAGTGTCAATTCCGACCCGCGCAAAAGATTTAGTATTAATTTGATATTGCGGAGTAATTTAATTATAATAATATTAAACGTTTTCATTTTTAAGGAGCACCCATTAGGATCTCACGCGCACCGGCCATGGCGTATCAGCGCGGCATATCCAACAATCGCGGCCAGTTCCTTTTGCAGACCCTGCAGGTTTTCTTTGTCGGTTTGATCATCGGCATGGAGCGCAACGTGCTCCCAGCCATGAGCCGAAATTTCGGCGTGGCCAAGGGGGCGGTTTTTTTCCTGGCATCCTTTGTAATTTCCTTCGGCCTCGTCAAAGGAGTCCTCAACTTCGTCGCCGGTAGCCTGGCCGACCGCATCGGCCGCAAGCCGCCGATAGTCCTCGGTTTTTTCCTGCTGGCAGCCGGCCTGATGGGAACCGCACTGGTCACCCGATTTGATACATGGATCATCACCGCCGCCGTCATGGGCATGGGCATGGCTCTCCTCTACCCCAACCTAATCGCCGCCATGTCTGATATAACGCCCCCTCTGGAACGAGGTCAAATACTCGGCATATACCGCTACTGGCGAGATACGGGCTATGCCATCGGCGGACTTATCCTGGGTTTGGTCGCACAGTGGAGCGGCGAAATTATCCCTGCGATCTGGCTGACTGCCGGGATTGTCGCTCTTTCCGGTCTCTGGATTGCTTTGGCCGTCCAGGAAACCCATCCTCGCAATCCCGCACATTTGAATAAAAGGCCATATTTTAGTTAGGCGGCAAACGATTTCCTATCGAAGAATCGTTTGAAGTAAAAGTTTTTAAAAAATCTTTTACTTCAATTTCTATTTCATCACGAATTTTTCTGAAAAAATTTAGCTTTTCGTCTTCGCTCCCCTCCGCATTGGCCGGATCCAATAAATCCCAGTGAAGATTTTCAGTTTTTGCGCCAACGTATGGACAATTATCTCTTGCGTCTCCGCACAAGGTAATTATATAATCGGCATCCGTTAAATCTATATCTTCTATGGATTTTGATTTATTATTGCTTAAATCGATTCCTTTTTCGGCCATAACCTGTATAGATAAGGGATTTAAAGGCTTAGGGGAAACTCCCGCGCTTAAAATTTCCATTTCCTTATCTTTAATAAGTTTTTCTTTCAGGTCTTTAGCGAATCCTTCGGCTATTTGACTTCTTGCAGAGTTTCCGGTGCATAGAAATACGATTTTAACCATAATTCCTCCCGATTTAAATTATAAATTAAAAAATTTATGCGGCAAATAATATTAATGCGGCAATGTTGGTTAAAAAACCAAGGAATACAAAGAGTTTAATGTTTTCATCCCGTTAATTTCTCCTGCAAACTGCGGCAACATAAATAAGGGGATGCCAAATTTTTGCCTTACAGTATCGATATAAGTTTCCTGCATTTTCTTTCTGCCGTTAAAAAAGCCGTCGTTAAAATTATTGCCGAGAATATAATTTATAACAAGAAAGGAAGTATCTATTCCTGCCGCTTTTAAATCGTCATAAGCCCTTTTTGCTTCTTCGATAGGACTGTATTCCAAATAAAGGCAGAGCGAGAATAAAGTTTTATTTGAATCTTTAAGTATTTTTACCAATTCTTCCGTCACAGCATCTTTTTTGCCGATTTTTGCGTATTGCATGCTTATATATAAAAACCTTAACGCATGCCCTGTAGGAGCGGCATCAAAAATTATTACGTCATAGTCTTTATACCCAAAAAAATAACTGCTGAATTTTTTAAAAACGGCGACTTCTTCGGTGCAGGGCGAATTTAATTCTTCATTCAATACCTTGAGGGATTCTTCGTTGGCAGAATAAGTTTTAAAGTATTCGACGGTTTTTTCCTTATATTCGTCTAAAGCTATATCGGGAGAAATTGCGGCAAAATAGAGATTCTCGTCATATTTAGATTTTACCGGAAATTCGCCGAGATTTTCTAATCCTCCGATTTTTGCGATATGCTTTGAATAATCGGCCGAAACTACCAATGTTTTCATTCCTTTATCCGCAAAATATTTCCCGAATAAAAGCGAAGACACGGTTTTACCTGTCCCTCCTTTGCCGGTAAAAAAAAGATAAAACGGGGTCTTTTCGGGGGTTATGCTTTTAATAACTTCGTTGTTTTTCAGTTTAAAATCGATATAGTTTACAAAAGCAATTTTACCTTCGCCGGAACTTCCAAGGAAACTTGAAAAAAGGACTTTCAGAGAGTTTAGACCTTTAACTTCTTTATTCTTTAAGTCTATTTTTAATGTCTTGAACGGCAATAAACCGACTTTATTTAATATTTTTCTCTGGCCGTCAATAATATCTTTAAATTCCGGCTTATGGATTAACTCGTCGGGCAAAACGCCGTTAACTATAATTTCTATGTTTTTTACGCCGAATCTGCCTACCTCGTCTGCTCCGCTTTTAATTTCAAGAAAATCAAGTTCTTTAGGGCGCATTACAAAAACAAAAGTTGCGCGTTTAGGGTCCTTTAATACGTTGAGGGCGGCTTTATATTGCTCATAATATCCGTCTAAATTTACCACGGGCCCCATGCAGGTTTGTCCGGCGCCTTTTTTAACTTCGTCGATATATACCGTCCATTCCATAGGCAGTTCTAAGAGCCGCAGGGTGTGAGCCGAGGGAGCGGTATCAAATATTATATTGTCGTAATCTTTCTTAAGAAAATATTCCGTAAAACTATTAAAAAAAGCGATCTCTGAAACGCAGGGGGATTTAAACTCCTCTTCGATAGAATCTAAAACTTCTTTAGGTAAAAAGTTAGTGCTGTCCCCGAGAACTTTTTGCTTATATTTTAAAACCTCCGCATCGGAATTCATGGAAACGGCATAAAGATTATCGATTCCTTCGATATTTTTTTCGATATCGCCTATAGCCTGCTCGAAAACATCGCTTAGGTTAGAAGCGGGGTCGGTCGAAACGATAAGCGTCTTTTCCCCTTCCAATGCAAGCCTGACGGCAAATGCCGAAGATACCGTCGTCTTGCCGACTCCTCCTTTACCGTGGAAAAAATAATAATGCACTTTTATCCTCCCCGCCTGTTTCAGGCAATTAAATTTTATGACGACAGCGAAGAAATCAGATTGTATAATTCTTTTTCTTCGGGATATCTTCCGTATGTAATTACCTTTCTGTTTAAGATGCAAACGGGAAGGGCGGATTTACCTTCATTTTTTATCAAAAGTTGAACGGATGGATTTTCAAGAAATTTCTTTGGTTCCTGCGATATAGTTTGTCGTTTAATTTCAATATATTCGCCAAAATCAGTTTTTAATTTATCGATCAAATCCCTCATTTTTATAAGTTTTTCATCCGGATTTGGACCGCATACGCCGGTGGAACAACAAAGCGCCGGATCAAAAATCTCAAAAACAATCTTATTCATATCGACCTCCTACCTCCTTATTAAAAAATCTAATTATCCGGGTACAGTTAAGATACAGTTAGATAATGCATGTTCCGTCGTCACAGTTACCGCTTTTAGTTTCTTTTAAATTTTTAATTCCAAATAAATTATCATAAAGATTTTCAATTCCTTTAAACGCTTCTTTATTAACCGAATAATAGACCCATTTCCCCGATTTCCTTCCGTTAATCAGCCCGGCCTTTTTAATGCGGATAAATGGTGCGAAACCAATGTCTGATCCAGGCCAAGTTCTTTATAAATAACGCATACGCATTTTTCCCCGTTTTTTAATTGGGAAACGATTTTAAATTTACTTTCGTCGCCAAGCAGTTTAAAAAAATTTTTCAGTATTAATTCATCTTTTGTCATAAATTTTCGATTGATTAAAAATTAAAGAATAATAAAAATATTTCTTAAATTTGCCGATAGAACATTAACTAAAAACTAAAAAACCCCTTTATTTATCTGCATTTCAGTGATATAATTATATAATAATTAAATCACCCAACAGGTGAAAAACAAAATAAATAAGGGGGTATAAAATTATGATACCAAAAAAAGACACCGATGTAATAAACTTCTTAACCGAAAGAAACGTATCCTTTGCAATATCGGCGGATAAGACCAGGTCGTTATTAGATACGATTAAATCTATTAAGGAGTTGTCGGTCTTCAAAGACTTATCCGGCTTAACTACGGATAGACTTACCTTTGAGAGCGTCTATTGTTTAAATAATACCGAATCCTTCAGAATAGTTTCTTTAAAATGGCTTAAGAAAATTCCTTCCTTATTCGAAGGAGATAAATATAACTACCACGCAATAGCAACCAACTTGGAATGCCCTCTTAACGAGGTAATCTATAATTACAACAAAAGGGTAAATATAGAAAATCATATAAAGCCTTAACTCACCGTTAGAAACTTTACAATTTAATTTTAAATAGTTTTTATCGTTTTTTTATTATTTTTATGGATTAATTATAGATTAGTTTTTATTTTTAGCAAAAACAGACTATCATTATTTAGTTTTTGCAAATAGCCATAAGGATTTTTTATCCCCAAAAACGCGAAATTGCAAAAAAGAGGGTTTTTTAAACAGGCCTCTCCCGTTAATATAAATAACGCAGGTAATCTTTTATATAAAAACTGCCGTTTAATAATCACGTCAAACATTTAATTCTCCATTTAAGTATTCTTTTAAATGTTTTCTTATCCGTAGAAAGATTTAAAAATAATCTGCCGGAATGCGTTACTATCTTAGCAGGCATGGCAAGAATCCATCTTACGGTTCTTGCGGTTAATCTTTTAATGGAGAGCTTCTGTTTAAATGCCAGAAGTATGTTGTAAGACAAAACTACGACGGGTGCCCACAGCCCGTTTGCTCCGAGATAGCTGGAAGATTGAAAAAGCACGCCTTTTTCAGCGGTCAAGTTCGAAATTATGCTTTAATTCTTTTATATTGTGTTCGCATACTCCTCTGTCGTTATATGATTCATAGACGTTAACGATACTTTTGTTGGAGTTAGTAGCTATAAATCTATAATTGCCGTAAACGTCGAACGGAAGGTCTGTTTTTAGTTTCTCTCTGGTGGTTATAATCCTTATAGGTAACTCATTCATAGAATATACGAACTCGGATATCTGTTTTTCTTCGGTTAAGTTTTGAAATTCTAAGCCGTAGGCTTCTCTTTTTAAGGAACCGAACTCTTTAGCCCTTAGAAAATAGGTTATATTGTTCTTCGTGCAGTAATCAATTATTGCAAAATCGTATCCGGCAGAATCCGACCTATAAATCATTTTAATGCCGTTTTGGGATAACTTTTTGTGAATGTACTTAATCTGATCTAATAAGCCGACGGAGGCATGAACCATAAACATATTATTCCGCACATAAAAAGGCATGCTTTTTATAAACGTGCGGAATAATCTGTTTATATCATTCCTAAAATCGGAATATAAGCAGTAGCCGTTTACGAAGCCTAATAAAGAACCCATGCCCCTGAAGCCTTTATATGTTTCTTATTGGCTTCTATCAGGGAAACGTCGGCATCTAATATTGCTTCTTTTATATTTTTTTCTTTTAATGCTTCTATGGCTAAATCTAAAGATATATCGTCTATTATTTTTTTGGTCTTTCCAGTTGCAAAATCTCCTTTACTTTCTCCGTTCTTTAAAAACCATTCGCCTATTTTAGTGCTGTGAGGCATATTATTTAATCCCCATATCGTTTTAACTGTTTCATCTTTCCTTAAGCGGTCTATATTGGAATATCTGCCTTCGCCGGATAACATAACGGAAGATAGGAATGACAATATTTTTTGAGAAGGCTTATAGCCTCTGTTGCTTCCGGCTTTGGGAAGATAAGAATCTAATCTTTCTTCAATGCCTAATTTTTTAATAAAATCGGCTATTAAAACCATATTCTTCTGCTGAAAAAGGCATGCTTTTTCAATTCCGCAGAAGAATATATCGCCGAACGATGTAATTTTTTCGTTGCCCATTTTTAATTTTAGTGATAAAATTATTAGACGCATGGTCTAATATATTATAAGCCACCTTTTGGGTTATTGTTTATGTTAGTCTGATACCTATATTTTACAATAACTTGAGGGTGGTTTTCAAGTTTCTAACGGTGGATTAAGGTAAAGGAACTTAAGAACGGCTTTTCTTTAGAACAGATGCCGTCCGGAGACTTCTATGCAAACGCCCTTTATTTTGCCGTGGAAGTTTTAACCTACAATACGTTTATAATAATGAAGAATAATCTTTTGCCCGAAAGTTTCATAGATAAAACGATAAACACTATAAGGTGGTCTATTATCAACATAGCAGGCAGAGTTTCCAGAACTGCAAGAAGCGTATATCTTAAATTAGCTTCTACGGTAGATAAATTAAATATATATAAAGGCATACGGGAAAAATGCGTTATGCTGACGCAATGACTTTAATATTTTAAGTTAAATATCATAGGCACTGCATTTTCGATAGAGGAGAACTTTATCAAAAAACTACTATTTTTTGCTAAAATTGAGGAATAATGATTTAAATCCGATTAATTTGTAATTTTTTAAAATCGAAATTAATTTTTAGATATTAAAAATTAATTTTATTCCAAAAAATACCCAAATTGTGTATGGCAAGGGATTTAAGAAAAATCAATCGGCAAGTTTCAGATTTTCCCTAATCCTGCAATAGGAATTTATTTTCTGGATTAACGCTTCGCCATCTCCAGCACGCATCAAAGACATGCTTTGATAAACGCGTGCTTGCGATATGGCTTTTCAAGCCTCGTGAAATCCTTTTAAGGACTTTCCCGCCTACGCGGGAATGACTAAGCGGGAGTTAAGGCTTTAATCCAA
>JAJZYP010000062.1 GCA_021798015.1 bacterium | reverse complement strand
TTCCGTGTGTTCTTTTAATAGAATATTGTTTAACCTTTTCCTTATCTTTGTCAAAATCGTACTCTTCAAGGGTTATTTTATCGCTCAAACCTGAGACCTCAACCAAAATGTCCTTTACTTCCTTGCAATATAAACAGGCATCCTCGGACTTGAAAAATATTATTTTAACATTATTTTTAAGTTTAGCCGTGAAATCTTTCTTTAAAAACTCGGTATCCTGTTCGCTTAGAAGAGGCATTTTTTCTCCTTTTTTGATATCTTTCGGTATTTATTTTTATTGCTCATGCTTATTTTATTATAAAACAATTGATATATGAATGCAATATCAAAATAAAAATTGATTTTTTGTGGTTATAATGGTATATTTAAAAAATATTAGGAGGTTATATGCTTGATAAATTTAAAGAAATTCAAAAAAACAAAATAATTTTAATTGCTGTTTTATTAGTCGGCGGTCTTATTCTCGGATTATCAAATTATGCCTATTCTAAAGGAGCAGATAACTTTAATGTTAAAAAAAACGGAAAAAAATATTATTCCGAAAATAAGAAATTTATTATACTTAATATATCGAGTAAAATAAGGGCTTATATCAATAAAAAAAACCGGAAGGTTTATTATCATTACAATAAACTTTATTATCTTTGGAATAAGGGTATCTGGTTCTATTCAAAAAAAATAACCGGCATGTTTACAATAACGCCTCAAAAAGATATTCCCGAACCGTTAAAGCACGGCCCTCTTTTGAGGGTGAAAAAGAAAAAGGTTCCCACAGGATTTGCGGCATTAAAGGTTCCCCCGAAACCTGTAAAGCATGAGTTACCCAGAGCGGCCACCCAGCATTTGTATAACCTTCCCTTAACTCTTCATGGCTTAGTTATTTATCAAAAAAAGTTTAATTTTAATAATACCTTCAAATAGTTATTAATGAATTTACTGAGTTATATATGAGATTTTTAAATATATTAGAATATCCGGATCTAAAATTACGAATAAAGGCAAAGCCTTTAAGTCCTGATGAAACCCTTGAAAGCATTCCTTTAATTAAAGATCTTGCATATACAATGTACAAAGCAGACGGTGTTGGTCTTGCGGCTACACAGGTTGGTGTTAATAAGCGTATAATAGTTATAGATATAAGCAGAAAAACGGTTAAGGATAAAGTTTTTTCCTTGGAGGAAGAAAATATCCTTAATGCTAATAAAGATCTTATTGTGGCAATTAACCCTCAAATAATTTTTAAAGAAGGAAATATCGTCTATGAAGAGGGGTGTCTTTCCATTCCTAAATTTAATGCCGATATCGAGAGGGCAAACGAAATTAAAGTTAGGGCTTTAGACTTATCGGGCAAAGAGGTTATTATAGAGGCGCAGGGTTTGTTGGGAGTGGTCTTTCAGCACGAAATAGACCATCTTGATGGGATTTTATTTATAGATAAGGCTTCTCCATTAAAACGGTCTCTATACAACGCTTCACTTAAAAAGTCAAAGGTTAAGAAACGGGAAAAGGATGTCAGTTATACTTTTTGATTCCAAATATTGAAATTTGCCGCTATTTTTTACTTTATAGGTATTTATGCCTTCTTTCAATAACCTAAATACGCCCTTGAATGTAATTTTTATGGGAACGCCTGAGATTGCCTCGGAATCATTGCGAAATATTTTAAATCTTTTTAAAACAAATATTTTGGATTTAAAATGTATTTATACAAAACCGCCTGTTTGGGACAGTAAAAAAGGGGAAATTATAAAATCATCCGTGAATGTTATCGCTGATGAGGCAGGCATAAAAGTCAGAACGCCCAAAACATTAAAGAGTAACCCTGATGAAATAGAATTTTTGAAATCATTAGACCTTGACTTGATAGTTGTTGTGGCATTTGGGCTAATTCTTTCGAACGACATATTAGCTATTCCAAAATATGGAGTGCTAAATCTGCATCCATCGCTGCTTCCCGACTTAAGGGGTCCAAGCCCTATTCATTACGCAATATTAAAAAGGGTTAAATATAGCGGCGTTTCCATAATGGTTCTCGATAACGGGATAGACACAGGACCTGTTATAGCTCAAAATAAGGTACCGATTGGTAAAGATGAATATTATGAAACCCTTTATAAAAACCTTTCAAAAGCGGGTGGGGTTCTTTTGGCGGAGGTTATTAAAACTGTTTTCAGGGTTAAATTAAATGTTTTTAAGTATGCTTATCCTCAGTCTTTGATAAAAATAAGCAATATGACTGAGTCAAAACTTATAGGTTCAAGCGCTCAAAATGTAGATTTTTTTCGGGACGAACCGTTGGAAATTTATTCAAAAATAAGGGCATTTAGAGAGTTGGGAGGGGCTTTTTTTATGTTTAAAAATAAATCTGTTAAACTTATAGAAGCAAAACTATTGATTAACAAAGAAGAATTTGAAGATAAACAATTTGAAAGGACAGCAGGGCATTATGATTATAACGACTATATGGAAAATGGTTCTGAAGAAGTTTTTAAATCTATTAAATATTTCTCTGAATTTCTGCCAACGCTTTCCCCCGGTATGATTATTTTAGCAAATAAATCAGGTTTAGTTATACAAACAGCAAAAAAAGGGGTATATTTAAGCCTTTTTAGACTTAAGCCCGAGGGTAAAAGACTTATGGAATATATCGATTTTATTAACGGATATAGAATAAAATCCGGTGATGTATTGAAATAATTTAATAATTTTTATGTTTGTAAAATTTGTAAAAAAAGAACATGTTTATTTTCTAAAAATAATATCGGCGTCTATTTTTGTATTGCTGATAGTAGCATCTTTCCTTTTTTGGGTAATATCGGGGGGTATTGAAAAACTAAGCCCGGATTTACCCCTATATATCTTTTTGTCTTTTGCGGTAATGGTTTTTATTGTCTTATCTATTTTTTTTATAAGCCTGTCTTTTAAAAAAAATAAAAATCAATCGCTGCTGATTTATCCGGCAAGATATATTTTAATCAAGTTATTATATCCTATGGCCCTTTTTATTACCTCTATTTTTAGGATTAACAGGGATAAGATGCAAAGTTCTTTTATAGAAATAAACAATTTTTTGCTTTTTTCTTTAAATAAACAGATACTTAAAGATAGGATTCTTATTTTACTTCCGCATTGTTTGCAATTACACAATTGTAAAGCCAAAATTACCGAAGATGTTCATAATTGCCTTAATTGCGGAAAGTGCAACATAAAAGAACTGGCGTTATTAAGCGATACAAAGGGCATTTTTATTGCCGTAGCAACTGGCGGAACATTAGCAAGGAGGGTGCTGGAAGAAAAAAGACCAAAGGCTGTGATAGCAGTTGCTTGCGAAAGAGATTTAAGCTCGGGGATTATAGATAGTTTTCCTATGCCGGTTTACGGATTGCCTAATATAAGACCAAACGGTCCATGCAGAGATACACTTGTTGATGTCCAGGCGTTACGCGAATTAATAGAAAAAATAGTTGTGTAGATTGCGGCATGTGATATGTGATAAATAGGGAGGGTTATATCTTCTTTCTTAAATCCCTGATACGTTTGGATTTTCCTTGACTTCTCTCCAAAGTTTTTGGCGGAACAGTGGTTACTTTAGACCTGATCCCGATTAATTCATAAATCTTATGTGAAATTTCTTTAATTATCTCATCTATCTTGCTTTCACCCATATTAAAAATCTCCTGCTTCGGCTCGATAATAACATTCATTTTGTCAAGAAAATTGTCTGTGTAAAGTTCAATTAAATAGGCAGGTTCAAGATAATCGTATCTGAATATTATAGATTCGATTTGGGAGGGGAAGATATTGACCCCTTTTAAGATAATCATATCGTCGGTTCTTCCTTTTATTTTACGCATTCTAACGAAAGACCTTCCGCATTTGCATTTATCTTTATATAAACTTGTTATGTCTTTTGTCCTAAACCTTATAAGCGGCATAGCCTGCCTGTTTAGACTCGTTAAAACTAATTCACCCGGTTCGCCTTCTTTAAGGGCTTCGCCTGTTTTTGGATTTATTATCTCCGGAAAAAAGTTATCTTCGTTTATATGCAGGCCATTTTTATAGACACATTCAAAAGCAACGCCTGGACCTATAAGTTCGCTCAATCCATAAATGTCATAGGCATCTATGTTAAGCAGGTTTTCTATATTTTGTCTAAATTCGTTCGACCATGGTTCCGCGCCAAATATCCCCTTTTTTAATTTTATTTTAGATGTGTCCTTTATAAATTTATTTATCTCTTCTCCCAAAAAAAGGGCATAAGAAGGGGTGCAAAAAAGGGCTGTGGCACCTATATCTTCCATCATTGTAAACTGCCTCTCGGTAAACCCGGTTGACATTGGAATTATCGTCATTCCAAGCGCCTCGGCTCCATAATGAAAGCCGAGTCCACCCGTAAATAGTCCGTAACCATAAGCATTCTGCCCTATATCGTTTTTACCAAGTCCCGCAGCGCATAAAACACGCGCCATAAGCTGCGACCAGACCTTAACATCCCGTTTTGTGTATCCTGCTATAATGGGTTTTCCTGTAGTTCCGGAGGAAGCATGAATTCTTGCCATATCCCTTAAAGGGCGGGAAAAAATACCGAAAGGGTAATTGCTTACAAGGTCTATTTTTGATGTAAACGGTAAGTTTTTAATATCATCTATATTTTTAATATTATCGATATCGTTTATACACTTTATACCTGCTTCGCTTAGTTTGTTTTTATAAAAATCATTTTTTATAAAGACGGCCTTAAGGGTTTCTTTAAGTCTCGCAATCTGAAGAGTTTTTAACTCTTGATAATCCATTGTTTCATATTTTTTTTCAAAGTAATTTATTGGAATATTTTTGTCCTTTGATTTTTGTATAATCATATCCCGATAATCTCCTCCCTGTTTCTACCTACTAAAAATGCCTTCATGTTTATTTCCTTAGTTTTTTCGGGAACATTATTTTCGATAACTTTCAACCAAAAATCTTCTTCTATATCGGTAAATTTAGATAAAAGCCCTATCGATATAATATTAGAAACCTTAATATTTCCCAAATTAACCGCTATTTCTTTATCGTTAATCGTAAGAAATTTGTCAAAATTAATTTTTAAAGCCTCAACAATTTTCGCAATAGAAATCCTATCATTTTTGTTGGTGGATGTCCATAATGGAATTTTACCATAACCGGAAGAAATTACTAATGTGTTTCTATTCGCAAAGTCTTTGGCATATCTTAACGTTTCATAAATATCGAACGAAAGAATTATATCGGCGTCATTTTTCGATATAAGAGGAGAAGATACCTTTTCCCCGAATCTTATATGGGTGGAGACGGAACCGCCCCTTTGAGACATACCGTGAACCTCTGAAGTTTTAACATCAAAGCCTTTCTCGTAAGCGGCAAGACCGATAATCTTTCCAGCGAGAACCACACCCTGCCCGCCTATTCCGCATATTAATATATTTTGTGTATTCATAAGGTTAAGGTTTAGTTAAGGTTTATTTGTTAAGATTTAATTTCTTCGATAAAATTAAATACGCATATATCCTTGCAAATGGAACAGCCAATACAAGAGTTGTCAATAAAAGGAATTGATTTATTATTATCCGAAAACTTATCGGAATTAAGTATGGAAGGACATCCTGTTTGCATGCAAAGATCGCACCCGTTACAACCCTCTAGTATTTTGAATTTTTTACCTAAATCTATCTTTTTAGGATATAAAACGCACGGTCTTTTTGTGATAACTACATTCAAATTTTTAGAGCTTAATGCCTTTTTTAAGGTTTTGTAAACGGTGTTATAATCATATGTGTCAATTATGTAGATTTCATCTATTCCAATGCCTTCCACCACTCTTTTTATGTCTATTTTGTTAGACATAACCTGATCGGATGACAGGTTTTTACCCGTTCCCGGGTGGTCCTGTCCGCCGGTCATCGCAGTTGTAGAGTTGTCCAAAATGATTGCGGTGAAACAGGCGTTATTGTACTTTGCGTCTATTAACGATGTAATGCCGGAATGAAAGAATGTGGAATCACCCATTATGCCGGCAATTTTTTTATGTGAAGAATTTGATAAAGATAGACCTTGCGCCGCTCCAAAGGCAAGTCCCATCGATATACAACTATCCATCGCGTTTAGTGGAGGCAAAGCGCCTAAGGTATAACAGCCTATATCTCCCATAACCGGAATTTTGAGTTTTTTTAGAGCGTAAAATATGGCGGTATGGGGGCATCCGCTGCAAAGAGCAGGAAGTCTTTGGGGCAATTTTTCTAAAATACTATCAAGTTCGATTAAACCCTTTTTATTTTTATTAGATGGCAGGTTATTAGATTTTTTAATAAAGCCTGAATTTATAAGACCTTCTTCCACTAAATCCGGCGTAAGTTCTCCAAATCTGTTAAAAATTTCTTTACCTTTCAGGCTTATACCCAAAGAGGATATTTCATTTTGGATAAATGGTTCTAATTCCTCGACTATAACGACATTTTTTACTTTTTCTACAAATTCTTTAATAAGTAAATCCGGAATGGGATAAGAAAAAGAAAGTTTTAAAACGGAAGTAAACGGGGCAATTTCTTTAACATACTGGTATGAAATCCCGCTTGTAATTATTCCAAAATCAAGACTATTATATTCAATCTTGTTGATACCTGAATTATTTGAAAATTCCAGCAATTTTTTTAGCCTTTCAATTGCAATTTTATGCCTTTTTCTTGCATAAACAGGCGCCATAACAAATTTTTCTATATCTTTAATGTAGGTTTTTTCTGAGTGATTTTTGGAGTCTATATCTTTAGACAAGTTTGGCATGTAAACCGGTTCGATACGAACAACGCTTTTTGAGTGTGATATTCTTGTTGTCGTTCTAAGTATAACGGGCGTATCGAACTTTTCACTTATTTCAAAAGCTAAATTTGTAAATTCAAGGCACTCATTACTATCTGAGGGTTCAAACATCGGGACTTTGGCGAATTTTGAATAAAACCTGTTATCCTGTTCGTTTTGAGAACTGTGCATATTTGGGTCATCGGCAGTGACAATGACGATGCCTCCGCGGACACCTGTTATCGCAAGGGTCATAAAGGGATCTGAAGCCACATTAAGACCGACATGTTTTGTGGTAAACATAGACCTTTTATAACCGATAGATGCGCCAATTGCTATTTCAAGCGCCGTTTTTTCGTTTATCGACCAGTTGACAATAGCGTTATTAAATCTTGCAAGATAGGGAAGAATTTCTGAACTTGGGGTACCGGGATAACCTGTTGCCACATATACACCAGCCTTATAGGCGCCGGTGGCTATTGCTTCGTTGCCTGTGAGAAGGGCGGTATTAATCTTTGCAATTTTGCCTGCTCTACTTATTGTATTCACCTAAATCCTAATCTCAAATCTTTATTCCAAAATCCTAATATAATATATTTTATATTATTTGTATGGTATTATTAAAACTAAATAATAGTATAGTAGGGCAATCCGATAAAATACGCACATTCAGAATCAATACCGTTGCTTTCTCTCGAACCTGGCGGGGTTTTCGATTATCCTGCCGTATTTTCGGATTACCCGCATTTAATATAACATATGTTAGAATGTTTTGAAAAGCGTTATTTTGGTTAATACTATATTAGGCAAAAAATAATAAATTTAATAAAAAAGTCTTAAACAAGCGGTTAAAACAGGAATAAATCAGAGCCTTTTGATTCGGATAAAGGATGGGAGTGTATTAATAATTACACATTGTTATTGTTAAAGATAGATAAAGATCTTAACATTAAAATGGCCGAAATTAATTAAACTTTAATTAGTCGTGATGAAGGAATTTGTCGTCCTGAACCGCGTCATGTTTTCTAATGTATTCTATAAGCATTGCCGCATGTTCCTTTTCTTCGTCTCTGTTGTGAGAAAGAATCTTTTTTAATTCCTCATCTTTTGTGTATTCAATTCTTTCTTGATACCAGTTAATTGCTTGAAATTCTTCGATTAAAGATTGTCTTGCCATTTCAAGATTTCTTGTTTCTTCTGTTAAATTCGGATCATTGTAATCTTCGCACATATGCCCTCCATAAGATTGATTACCATTGTTATTATTTTTATTTGACTTTTGCTTTAATATGAAGCTTAATTGGTTAGGATTATAACCTTATTTTTCTTAAAAATCAAGTTAATTAATATTTTAATATTTTCAAATTCTTGAAAAAATTGTTTGAATCAGATAATATTAAAATATGGAAACGGAAAAAAAGGTTCTTATCGCAATAGATTTAAATTTTGAAACATCTTTTATATTAACGCAAGCCACTTCTTTTTTTAGAGAAAAATCTGCAAAATTTTACATTTTACATGTAATTTCTTCCGATATATTCTCTATAATAAATAAAAAAACTAAGCTTCAGGTTAAAATGAAGGAAACTTATACAGTTGTGGAAGATGAATTAAAAAAATCAGGGTTGTATTATTTAAATTATGAGATTTTTATATCTTACGGCTTTCCCGCGTCTGAAATTCTTAATTTTTCGAGGAAAAACGGTTCAGATTTAATTGCTATAGGGACTCACCAAAAAATAGGCTTGAAGGAATTTATATCAGGTTCGGTCTCCTTTTCGGTTGCAAAAAATTCTATTTGTCCTGTGCTTTTAATTCCACTTAAAAATCCAATCAAATTAAGCAAAGAAGAATTAGCTAAAGAATCCGCCGTATCCTTGGTAAATCCCTCATAAACTTTAAAATAAGGTAAAACAAATTATAATTTTTATTCCATGTTAATTATATACGATTTTAAAACCCCGATGATCGAAGACAGCAACCCTTCCGAAAAGGTGTATGAAGACTTTTTTTCCATGCGTTTAAATAAAATATTTAAAAATTTTAATAAAAAGGATTTATTAATTCGGTCTAAGATTATTAAAAAATCTTTAGACTTAAGACAGAAAGAGCCCAAAATTGTCTTTAAGGCTATTATAAATGTGGAAATTAAAGGGTATGAAACAGATATGGAGGACGCAAATATAGATATAGATATAGATGCGGGCGTGTCTGGCGCTTCTATTGAAATCGAAGATTCCATTTTAAACTATTTACTGGAAAATAATATAAAAGCAAGAAAAGCCGATAAATCGGAGGAAGATTTTTTTTATGGCAATAAGAATAATATTTTAAAAAATAAGGGGTATGCGAATTCAACCGGAAAAAACGGCGGTTTGTCGTTTATTGTTAAAAAAAATGCACCCGATATTTTAATTATAGGAATGGGTCCTGCAGGGATTTTTGCAGCCGTTTCATTAATAAACAATGGGATAAAGCCGATTATTATAGAAAAGGGAAAAAGAGTAGAGGATAGAATAAAAGATATAAACGATTTATGGGGCAATGCAAAATTTAACGAAAAGAGCAATGTTGTGTTTGGCGAAGGTGGAGCGGGAACATTTTCCGACGGCAAGCTTACAACAAGAAGTAGTGATCCGTTAGTATCTTATATTTTAAATTTTTTGGTAAAAATGGGTGCAAAAAGGAATATCTTAACGGAGCATAAACCGCATCTCGGAAGCGACGAATTAATTCATATACTTAAGAATATTAGGGATTACCTTATAAAAAACGGTGTTGAGATTTATTATGAAGAAGAATTGACTGATATAGTTACCGATCCGCTAAAAGGGGGCGCAAAACCATTAAGTTTACATTCGGTTATGACGGATAAAAGGGATTTGAAAACCGATTTTTTGATTATAGCCCCAGGTTCCAACAGCTACGGCACTTATGAATTGTTAAAAAAGAGCGGGGTCTATATGGAAAAGAAACCCTTTGCTATTGGCTTTAGAATAGAACATAAAAGGGATTTTATCAATCATTTATTTTTTAAAGGAAGCAAAGCAAGCAAAGAATGCAATGAAGACAAAAAAGAAAGTGATTTAAATCATAAAGCATATAAAGCATATAAAAATAAAGGGCTTGAGAGCGTGTATTACAATATAAGTTCAAAAGGCTTCGGCGGATACTCGTTTTGTATGTGTCCGGGTGGGCTTGTTATAAACTCCAGCTCTAAGAAAAATCATCTTTGCATTAACGGAATGAGCTATTCGGAAAGGGATTTTGAAAATTCTAACAGTGCCATTGTAGCAACGGTTAGACCTGAAATGTTGGATTGTATGGGTAATTCTATTGATAGCAACCCTTTTTCTTCCAATACGGGCGGGCTAATATTCAGGCAAGATGTAGAAAACAGGGCATATAAAGCCGGAGGGGGTAATTTTGCCGCGCCGTTTCAACCGACAGTGGATTATATCGGCGGAATTATTAATAAGATTACGGCTCTTAAAAATAAGCAGGTTAATACCGAAACAGAAGCAAGTTTATTTAAAGATTATAATAATTATTACAATATGAATTTAAATTTTTATGATAGAGTCGATGTCGATATCACCAATTTATTAAACAAATTTAAATTTTTTATTAAAAATTTGCCTAAAAATAGTTTATCGTTAAACAAGTCTGTCGGTTTGCCAAAACCCTCTTATAAGCCTTCCGTTAAATATCATAATCTTTTTAATATAATTCCTGATTTTTTAAATGTGTTTATAGCGGGTTCTTTAATTGAATTTGAGATAAAACTTCCGGGGTTCATTGCAAACTCTGTTTTAACCGCCGTTGAAGCGGGAACATCTTCGGTTGTTCGTATTAAAAGGGGGGATGATTTTGAATCGATCTCCGTAAAGGGTATATATCCATGCGGAGAGGGCTCAGGCTATTCCGGAGGGATTATAACAAGCGCTATGGACGGAATAAAGTGTTCCATGGCGATAATCGAAAATATCAAAATGGGTGTAAAAACTTAGAACTTAGGCATTTAAAGATAAAAAATATATAAAAATATATTGAATTAAAAATAA
>JAJZYP010000004.1:44510-47559 GCA_021798015.1 bacterium | reverse complement strand
CATTTCCAATTTGGATGGGAAGAAAAATATGGATGAGGAAATGTTGATTCCTTGTTCAATTTAATACCCTCCTTTGTTCATTAATGTTTTATATTTATTTATTTATTTTATATTTTTATCAGCCGTATCATATAACCTAATTCCAAGCTCTTTAAGCTGTGCGTCTTTAACAGGAGAAGGGGCGTCCGATAACGGACAATAGGCTTTTTGCGTTTTTGGAAAAGCTATTACATCTCTTATCGAGTTTTCGTTTCTAAGAAGCATTAATATCCTGTCGATGCCGAATGCTATGCCGCCGTGGGGCGGCGCTCCAAAACTTAAGGCGTCAAGTAAAAAACCGAACTTAAGTCTTACATCATCGGGTGATATGGAAAGAATTTTAAAAATTTTTTCCTGCAGTGCATGATTGTGAATCCTTACGCTCCCTCCTCCAATCTCTTCTCCGTTAAGAACAAGGTCGTAACTATCCGATTTAACCGACAGGGGGTCGGTTTCAAGGATGGCTAAATCATTTTTAGCAGGCGAAGTAAAAGGGTGATGAACCGAAACTATCTTTTTTTCCTCATCCGAATATTCAAATAAAGGAAAATTAACGACCCATAACAAATCGAACCTGTTTTCGGGAATAAGGTTGTATTTTTTTGCCAGATAAAGTCTTAGTCTGCCAAGAACGGTGTTTGCCGTTTTTTTTGTATCGGCTTGATAAAATATTATATCCCCGTTTTTTGCGGCAAGTCTTTTGATCAGCGAGGCTTTTTCCCCGTCATTTACAAATTTGGAGATGCCGCCGTCTAACGAGTTATTTTCGCCCACCTTTGTCCATGCAAGGCCCTTTCCGCCAAAATCCTTTACGACTGCTAAAAGGTCGTCTATATCCTTTCGGGAGAGCAGGTTTGAACCGTTTGGAAAGCATATTGCCTTTATGGTACCGCCGGTAGATATGACATTTTTAAAGAGATTTAGAGAGGAGTTTGTAAAAATGTCGGATAAACAGGTGATGATTAATTCAAATCTGGTATCAGGCTTATCGCTTCCATATTTATCAAAAGCCTCTTCATAGTCCAACACCCTAAAAGGCAGGTCTATTTTTATATTAAGCAGTTTTTCGAATATACCTGTAAAAAGTTCTTCCGTAACAGATATGATGTCTTGCATTTCCACAAAAGACATCTCCATATCGAGCTGCGTAAACTCCGGCTGCCTGTCTGCCCTTAAGTCTTCGTCCCTGAAGCATCTCACAATCTGATAATATCTTTCAAATCCGCTGACCATAAGGATTTGTTTAAACAGTTGCGGGGATTGGGGAAGGGCGAAAAAATGTCCGTGATTTAACCTTGACGGGACCAGAAAGTCTCTTGAGCCCTCCGGCGTGCTTTTGGTTAAAAAAGGCGTTTCTATATCGAAAAAACCCCTGTTATTTAAAAATTCTCTTATCAGATAAGTAAATTTAGACCTGAAAATTAAATTATCTTTCAGCCTTTTACCCCTTAAATCCAGATACCTGTATTTAAGTCTCGTAAATTCATTGACTTCGGTTTCTTCCTCGATCTGAAACGGCAAAGTTTCGCAGGTGTTGAGAATTTGAACGGCGTTTGCCAAAATTTCGATATTCCCGGTCTTTAGATGGGGATTTTCGGTTCCGCCGGGCCTGTTTCTTACGGTACCGGTAACGGACACCACATATTCGTTTTTTAACTTTTTTGCGGTTTTAAATGATTCGCCTTTAATATTTTCATCGAATACTATTTGCATTACCCCTGAATAATCCCTTAAATCTATAAATACTAATCCGCCGTGGTCCCTATACCGCATGACCCAGCCTTTAAGGGTAAATTCTTTTCCCGGAACTTGTCCTGTAATTTCTTCGCATAATGTTCTCGGTATATTTTTTTTAAATTCCTTTGCCGTTTCCAAAATTTCTCCAACTTTATGATAATAGATAATATATAAATCAAAAAATTCAGGCGGGATTAAAATTCAATTTTTAAGTTTATAACTTTGAATGGTATTATGTCAATAAAAATTTATCGATTTCTTTTTCTAATTCAAAATTTTTAAATAATAATTCGATATGATTTTCCGATGTGATTTCGCTAAGCTTAGAATTTTCAAGTTTTTCGTAAAGCTCTTTTACGCATTCTTCTTTTATGATGCGGTCTTTTTTTGAATATACCAAATCAAAAAAGATTTTATGCCGGTTAATATTGTCAATATCATTTTTAAAATCTTCATTAAAATATTTTACATATTTAAAATCGTTTATTACTATTTGGGACGGCGTTCTTTTTATGTCATCCATGGCATTTGTTAAAATATTTTTATCAAAGGAGGCATAGGCGTCTTTCAGAAAAATCATAATCGTTTTATCGAAGGACTTTTCCAAACTTTTTATAAAATTGTCCGTTATGTAGGTATTATGGCATCCGGCTATTAACATGACCCTGCTTGTTTTGCAAGGATATAAAGAGGCATACTTGAGGGCAATTTGCGCCCCCATCGAATGGCCGATTAAAATAAATCCGGCATTTTCGTTAAATAACCCCGCGGCGGCAGCGAAGGCAGTTTTAGCGTAATATTCGATCCCGTTATTTATGGGAATATTGTCCGCGTTTATATTCGCGCGGCCATTTTCAGGCATTGACCTGAAATGAAAAGGCAGGTCTAAAGCCAAAATGTTAAAATTTTTGCCATATTTCTTTTTTATGTAATCAAAAACGGAAAGCATCGAAAGGTGATTGCCCCCGGCGCCGTGAATAAGAATAATAGTTTCCGCTTTATCTTCATTTTTACATTCACATTTATGTAACAGATAAAAAATTCTTGTGTTTTTTAATTTGATGTACGGCATTGATTTTTAAAAATTCGTCAAAATATGTTATATTTGATATATTAAAAGGTGTAAAATGTTTAAAGATTTAAACAAATTCCATTATAACATAAGAAAATAATGACCTTCATAAAAAAATTAATATATTATTATTACGAAAAAAGGCTTAAAAAGGATATTTCGCATAAAAAAATTCCCGGGCATATCGGGATTATTCTCGAC
>JAJZYP010000004.1:0-44410 GCA_021798015.1 bacterium | reverse complement strand
AATTCCATTATAACATAAGAAAATAATGACCTTCATAAAAAAATTAATATATTATTATTACGAAAAAAGGCTTAAAAAGGATATTTCGCATAAAAAAATTCCCGGGCATATCGGGATTATTCTCGACGGAAATAGAAGGTATGCGGAGAAATACGGGCTTGATAATATTTCAAAGGGACACAAAAAGGGGGCGGATAAACTTGATGAAGTTTTATTATGGTGCATTGAGCTTGGCATTAAAATTGTAACAGTATGGGCTTTTTCAACCGATAATTTTAAAAGGAGTAAAGCCGAGGTAGATCATTTATTTAAAATCATAAAGTCTCAGCTTGAGTGTTATATAAATTCAAAACTTATTAATGAGAATAAAATAAGAGTTTCCGTTATCGGGAAAAGGGAACTTCTCCCGAATGACCTGATAACCATAATAGATAAGCTGGAGGAGAAAACCCAAAATTATTCCAATCTTAAACTTTACATCGCTTTGGGTTATGGGGGAAGACAGGAGATATGCGATGCCCTCATAAGGTTTATTTCCGATAATATTTCGGATGTTTTAAAATTAAATTATGCAAAAAATATTTCAGAGATAAGCAAAGATAAAATTAAAGCAGATTTAAATAAAAATATTTTAGATTTAAATAATAATTGTGCTTCAGACCCCGGAGGTTACGATTATTTATCTAATATCATTACTGTCGAAAATATATCAAAATATCTTTACGCAAAAGACTCTTCCGACCCTGATTTAATTATTAGAACAAGCGGTGAGGTTAGACTTTCTGGATTTCTTTTATGGCAAAGCGCTTATAGTGAATTTTATTTTTGCGATGCTTACTGGCCCGAGTTTAGAGAAATAGATTTTTTAAGGGCTATAAGAAGCTATCAATCTCGCCATATTCGAGGAGGGAAGTGATTTATGATTTAAACCGTTTAAATATCTTTTTAAATATCTTGGAGATGCGGTGTGGCTTTTAATAAAACACAAAAAAAGACGATTATGGCAATGAGTTCCGTGGTGGGGCTCAGGATGCTTGCGGTATTTCTTGTTTTGCCTGTTTTTGTCCTGTTTGCCGAAAAATTTACGACAAATCTTATCCTAGTCGGAATCGCATTCGGTATTTATGGATTATCGAGGGCAATTTTTCAGATACCTTTCGGTTATCTTTCCGACAAAATCGGAAGGAAAAATGTATTATTTTTTGGTATGCTTTTATTCGGCGTTTTAACATTTATAATAGGATTTACCTCGAATATTTACGAATTGATTTCTCTTAGATTTTTACAGGGAGTTGCGGCTGAAAGCTCTGTTGCCTTTGCATTAGTCTCCGATACCGTTTCGGAAAACGATAGGGCAAAAGCGCTGGCATATTTGGGTATTCCCATTGGACTCAGTTTTGTTGTCGGTATTGTTATGGGACCATTTTTGTCATATTATTTTGGCTACCCCTTTTTATTTTATTTTTCGGGTGTTCTGGGCATACTTTCAGCCCTTTTTATACTTGTTTTAGTAGAAGAACCAAAAAGCAAAGAAATGCTAAAAGAGATAGAGATTACATTTAAAGACATCATAAAGGTATTTAAAAATAAAACATTGGCAAATCTCTCGATTCAGGGTTTTTTATTATCACTTTTTATGACGATTTTCTTTTTTAGTTTGCCGTTAATCGTCAAACACGAACTGGGAACCGGTTATTATTATAAGATTTTAATTCCGATGGTAATTCTTTCCCTTTTTGCCATGATGAAGGCATCAAAAAAGGCTGATATGGGGTATGAAATTCATCTTCTAAAATTTAGTTTTATATTAATGGGTATTTCAAGCCTTTTTATGTTTTCTTATGCGGGCAGTTATACTTTGTCGGTTATAATTCTCGGCGGGATACTTTTTTTTACCGGTTTTTCTATTACGGAGCCTATAATGCCTTCTTTAGTCGCCTCGTCATCGGACAAGTCTTTGACGGGGACATCGATGGGGATTTACAATACATTGCAATTCTCCGGAAGTTTTTTTGGCGGAAGCATAGCGGGGCTATTATTTAAAGATTATTACGGTTTAATTCCTGTTATACTTATTATCTCTTCGTTAGCCTGTTATATTTTAATCATGAGGGTAAAAAAATGAGTTTCAAAAATATTTAAATATGACATTATTAAAAAATATTTGGAAAAAATTTATTAATGTTTCTTTAAGGATTAAATTCATCGGTCTTTTTATATTTGGAATCCTTTTTTTGGGAATTTTCATGTTATTATCTATTTCCTCATCCTATATAGGGGAAATCTCGCATGATACAAAATTAATGAGTAGGGTTATTGGAAAACAGACGGCAAAAGAGTCTGCGGATTTTATTCTTAATAGGAATTTTAATCGACTCAATAGTTTGTTAAAAAATGAAATTTTAAATGATAATGATATCTTATATATCTTTGTCGAAAATAATAGTGGAAAAATCATTGCTTCTGCTTTTCAAAAAGGCTTTTTTATTTTTGGCTATATAAAAAAACAATCAGAGTATAATAATAATGCGCCCCAACATTTATCTTCCGTCAAATTAACAAGCTCTGTATATGGAAAGATATGGAATACATCCGCCCCTATACTTAACGGTAAACTCGGAATTGTGAGAGTTGGGCTGTCTTTGAACCGCGCTAAGAGAACACCCCTTTTATTAATTAAATATATTACTATTATTACTATATTTGCAGCTTTTTTAATAATAGGATTATCTAGCGCTATTACATGGTGGCTAATAACCCCTCTGGTTAAGCTTTCAGATGCCACTGAAGAAGTAAAGAGAGGCAACTATGATGTCAATGTAAATATAGCAAGGGATGATGAAATAGGGAAGCTTTCGAAAGCCTTTAACGAAATGGCTTTAAGTTTAAAGGAAGCGGAACAGGAAAGGATTAAAAATGAAAACTTAAGGAAAAATTTTATAAGCGGTGTAATCAATGCACAGGAGGAAGAAAGAAAAAATATATCCCGAGATTTACATGATAGTGTCGGCCAATTTCTTTCTTCCGTAAAAATAAAACTTAGAATGCTTGATGATGTGAACGAGTTAGGTAAAATCAAAGATAAAATTCATCAAATAAGGGGTGATTTAATGGAAGGGCTAAGTCTTATACATGATATAGCTAAAAACTTAAGACCAAGCATACTCGATGAAATGGGATTAGTTAATGCTATTAATCTATATATTGCCGATGCCGTTGAAAATAATCCCAACATAAAAATAGATTTTTATCATATCAATCTTGAAAATTATAGATTGGATAAGCATATAGAGATTAATATATACAGAATAGTTCAAGAGGCGCTGTTAAATGTTGTTCGTCATGCTTTTGCAAGTTCCGTTACGATAATTCTTGATAAGGTATGCGAGGGGAAAATTAGGGGGATTATCGAAGATGATGGGGTTGGTTTTGAATGTTTTGAGGGGAATAAGGATTATCTGGGAATAAATAGCATGAAAGAAAGGGCAAAATTACTTGGCGGTGAATTGACTATCGAATCCGAAAAAGATTTAGGAACAGTAGTTAAATTCAGTATTCCGCTTGCCGGTTATTTGGAGAATACAAATGATAACAGTAGTATTAGTTGATGACCATTCCATACTGACCTCAACTTTAAAAGTATTTTTGGACGATCAAGAAGGCATTAATGTTGTCGGAACGGCTAACGATGCTTTAGCTGCCGTTGAACTTATAAAAGCAAAAACCCCCAATGTTATTCTGCTTGATTTGTCTTTGCCGAAAATTAGCGGAATCGATTTGATTCCAAGAATTAAAAAGGCCTCGCCTAACTCCAAAATATTAATTTTAACCATGTACGAAGATAAACAATATATGCAAAGTTCTCTTGACGCAGGCGCCTCCGGTTTTTTGGTAAAAAAAGCCATGGATTATGATTTAATCTATGCAATAAAGACGGTGGCAAGGGGAGAAATATACATTCACCCTTCGATGCTTGAAAATTTTATAAATGCAGATAAACCCTCTATTCATAATCTTAGCAGAGAAGAATCTCTATGGAACACTTTAAGTAAAAGAGAACAAGAGGTTATGATCGGTATTGCCCAGGGTTTTACAAATAAAGAAATTGCCGAAAGGCATTTTTTGAGCGAAAAAACCGTTGCGACATACCGTTCAAGAGGGATGGAAAAATTGGGTTTTTCAAATAAATCCGAATTAGTGGATTTAATTTTTTTTAAGCTTAAAATTTTAAAACATAAATAATCCTTCATAATTCTTCCGCGTAAGTTTATTTCCTACGATTTATTTCTTAATTTATCTTACAACAATCAGTATTTATCCTATTTAAAATCCTCCAGGTATATATTAGATTAAAATTAAAGGCCATAATAAAAATAATCTAAATTTAAGGAGGTAGTAGAAATGAAAAATTATAGGATGCTTACTGTTATTTTATCTATATTTTTAACGATAGTTCTTTTTTATGGGAACGCCAGTGCTCAGGGTTTAAAGAAAAATGCTATGAAGGTTATTAATGCCGAGGGGTGTCTTTCGTGCCATACAATCAACGGTGTTGGCGGCTCGATGGGACCTAATCTCTCAAAGGAAGGTGAAAAAGGACACAGTATTCACTGGCTCGAAGTGCAGATTACCAATCCAGGTGAACATGATCCATCATCTATAATGCCTCATTTTCATTTAAAACCCGCACAACTTGAAACGGTTGCTAAGTATTTGGAATCGCTAAAATAACGTTATTTTAGCCGATAAAGGTGCATTTTTCAGTTTATATTTATATTTTTTTTATAGATAAAGGAATTTTATGTTATTTACGGGAGATAAAATCATGAAAAGGATGTTTTTATTGGTGGTTTTTATAATAGGGATTATTGCAATAAACTTAAAGGTGAGTTATGCCATGACCGGTAAACAATTATTTAAAAAGGATGGATGTATTTTGTGCCATGCTATTCATGGAAAGGGCGGTTCGTTTGGTCCAAATCTTTCCGCTATCGGCAAAATAAGAACATATTCATGGATTAGGAGGCAGATAAGAAATCCTAAATTAAATTTTTTTACGCCCAATTCTTTTGTTATGTTTCATGGAAAGGTATATGAGTCGATTATGCCTGCAAATAAAAAAATAAGCGATGCAAACCTTAATAAACTTACGCAATATTTAACATCTTTAAAATAATTCGGGTTTATTATGTTAAAAGAAATAAAACTATTTACAACAGAAAAAGAATATGTTGTGTGTCATATATGCGCGCATGAATGTAAAATAAGGGAAGATAAATTTGGAATTTGTCATGCCAAAAAGAATATAAAGGGAGTGTTATATGACACAAATTATGGCATCGTAGTTGCGCAGTCTAATGACCGTATCGAGAAAAAACCCCTCTTTCATTTTCTTCCAGGCTCATTTTCGTACTCGGTTGCTTCCCCCGGCTGTAATTTTAGATGTAACGGATGTTTGAATGCCGGTATATCTCAGGTTTATAAAGATGAAAACTACAAGCTATATTTAGATAAAATAAATTCTATTCAAGAAACAATGCCTGATAAGATTATCGAAAGGGCTCTGAGGGTAGGGGCAAAGTCCATTTCCTACACATATACCGAACCCGCCGTATTCTTCGAATACAGTCTGGATACTATGGAAAAAGCATTGAGGGAGGGGCTGAAAAATGTTTTTGTAACTAACGGATATTTAACCGATATGTCGATAAATATTCTTAAAAATTACATAGATGCCGCAAATATCGATATTAAGTTTTTTAACGACCGTTCCTATAGAAAAATGTGCGGAGGAACGCTGTCGCCAGTTTTAAATACAATAGAGAAAATGTTTTCCTTCGGCATTCACATAGAACTGACGACCACTATAATAGAAGGGCATAACGACTCGGAGGAAGAACTTAGAAATTTGGCAAAATATATTGCACAGGTAAGCAAAGATATTCCATGGCATGTTTTAAGATTTATTCCTTATTACAAAATGAAAGATATAAAAGAAACGGACCTATCCTCCATTAAAAGGGCTTATGAAATCGGAAAAACCCACGGTTTAAATTATGTTTACACAGGTAATTTAGGCGAAGGCGAACATATAAATACCGTATGTCCGTCATGCGAAAACACTGTGGTAGAAAGAATCGGCTTGTTCCCAAAGGATATTAAAATAACGCCTGAGGGCTCATGCGGGTTTTGCGGTTACAGGATATACGGAGCTTTTAATAATAACAATGAGTTTTCTGACGTATTAAGGAGCAATTTTTTGGGTTATTCAGACTATAATTTTGTAAAACCATAATTAAATCAAAACTGTTAAAAGTTTAAATAGGCAAACTTATGAAATCTCCCAATAATACATTCGATAATGTAATCAAGACAATAATAATATTCACGGTTTCTTTAATATTGTATTTTTCCATTCCGGTAAATGCCCAAAACTCCTTTAAATATAAACTAACGCATACTCAAAAACCGGGGCATAAGGTATATATGGATTATGGCTGTTTTGTATGCCACGGGGTGAACAGGCTCGGAAAATCTGCCCCTCCGCTTATACCAGCCTTTATAGGTCATTACTCTTATAAAAAACTTAAAACCATTATAACGAAGGGTTTATTTCCGATACCCATGCCTTCATTCAATGGGTTATCTCCTAAGGATTTATCTTATCTAATAAACTATCTAAGATCGCCTTCAAAAAGGGTTTACTGGACTAAAGGGGATATAAAAAACAGTCTTATAAGATATGGCAGAAAAAAGAACAAAAATGTTAAGCCCGTAAATGTAAAAAATCTTATGGCGGTGGTGGAGGGCGGGACGGGTAAAGTCTGGATAATGAAAAAGGAAAAGATATTAAACAAGTTCGATTTTAACAATATACACGGGGGTCTCAAATATTCCCCATCGGGAAGATATTTATATCTTCCCTCTACAACCGGTTATATAGGCAAGTATGACTTTTATACTAAAAGATTAGCTTATAAGGTGAGAGCCTGCCGTTATCTAAGGAATATTTCGTTATCCGAGGGCGGGGCATATGTCTTAGCTGCCTGCTGGCTTCCAAAATCAATCGTTGTTTTAAATGCAAAGAATCTCAAACCTGAAAAGATAATACCTTTAAAGCACAGGGTTAGCGTAATTTACGGTTTATTTAGAACCGATAAAGCCGTATTTTCTTTTATACATAAGCCCCAAATAGGAATACTGAACACAAATACGTTAAACGCATCTTATTACAAAACCAAAATCACCTTTCAGGATTTCTTTGTAGATCCATTGGATGAGTATGCTATCGGAGGGTCTTTTAAAGGCGGTACGCTCAATGTTTTTAATCTTAAAACAAAAAAGATGGTTTGGTCTCATAAATCAACAGGTATTCCTCACCCGGCAGGTGCGGCTTTCTGGTTTAGAAAAGGCAGATTTTATTTTGCACTAACAAACTTAAAGACGCCGTATGTTTCGATATGGCGGATGTATGACTGGAAATTTATAAGAAATGTATATACGGGCGGGGCTGGTTTTTTTGTAAAAACAAATCCTTATACGAAATATCTGTGGGTGGATAACAGTTCTGGTGCCGACATATTGATAAATAAGCATGATTTTCATACTAAAAAAGTTGTTGTAAAAAGGGGCGGTCTTGTTATACATACGCAGTTTTCCGGAAACGAGAGATTAGCCTATGTGAGCGTTTACGGTAAAAATGGCGAACTTGCGATTATAAATACAAATTCGTTAAAAATTGTTAAGGATATACCTGCGCAGGACGTTATAGGCAAATATAATTATGTAAACTATCAAAGAATGAATGAAGCGGCGCTTCTCGGAGAAGAGGTTTACTTTACCTATTGCTGGGGGTGTCATAACCCCACGTTAGAGTCAATAGGACCATCTTTTTCATATATAGCAAAACACTTGAACGATAATGAAATTAATGCGCAAATAACAGACCCGAACGGAGTTTCCAAACTGCTGAGATATAAACATAATGCTATGCCGAGATTCAAATTGACCAAACAGGAGTTCAAAGCGCTTATCGCTTTTATTCGCGATTCGGATAACAAAAATTTCTGGAGGCGTGGAAACTGATGCTTAGAATAACTAACTATATTAAAAAATCATTAACACCTGATTTAGAAAGTTTTAAGAAAACAGGTAGCGGCGGTCTCTTAATATGGAATATAACGAGCGCCTGCAACCTTAAATGCGAACACTGTTACTCTTTTTCAGTGGCAGGGGAAAAAGCCAATATAACCCCGGAGCTTATCTTATCGACAGTTAAGTCTTTAAAGAAAGCCAATATAAAGGCGGTTATACTCTCTGGCGGAGAACCCCTAATGTCGCCGTATCTTTTTGATATAGCAAAAATACTTAAAAACGAAGGTTTTGCAACCCATTTATCTACAAACGGTACGATGATAAAGCAAAAGGATTTGGGTAATATAAAATCCCTTTTTAATTATGTCGGTATCAGTTTAGACGGAAACGAAAAGACACACGATAGTTTCAGGCAAAAAAGGGGGGCGTTTAATGCATCTTTAAATACTTTAAGACTGCTCAGGGATAATGGTATTAATGTGGGTTTAAGGATTTCACTTACAAGACATAACTATAAAGATATTGATTTTATATTTGAACTGGCAAAGAAAGAAAAGATAAAAAAGGTCTATATATCCCATCTTGTCTATGCCGGCCGCGGCTCTAAGCTAACTGATATGAATAAAAGACTTCACAAAGAAGTGTCTTTGTCCATCATAAAAAAGGCTTTTGAATTTGTTGAACAGGGTGTGCCCATAGATATAGTTACCGGAAACAATGAGCCGGATGCAGTTTTATTATTAAATAGGTTTAAACAGTTATACCCTGAGTTTTATGAAAATATACATAGTAACATACTAAAGTGGGGAGGAAATCAATCCGGTAAAAGAATAATAAACATAGATTATTCCGGTTTTGTTAAACCGGATCCCTTTTTTGATTATAATGCGGGCAATATTAAAGATAGGGATTTTTTAGACATAATAAACGGCGATAAATTATTTTCCGAATTAAGACAAACACCAAGAAAACTAAAAGGCAGGTGTGCAAAATGCAATTACTTAGAAGTTTGCAACGGAGGTTCAAGGGCAAGGGCTTATGCGGTTTATGGGGATTATTTTCAGGAAGACCCCGCCTGTTTTATGTAATTTGTTTTATGGTAACAGTTGGTTTTATCTTCTTAAAACCTGCCTTTGCAGGTAAGTTTTATGTGGTGGAAAGGGCAAGCAGTTCGCTTGGCATTATATCGCATAACAAATTAACGGGTCAGATAAAGAATATCGGGAACGGAACCCATGTCATAGTATATTTTGGAAGCCGTTACGGTTACGCAATCAGTAGAAATGGCTATTTATCGAAAATAGACACAAAAACCGACAAAATTATAGCGCAAAAGAAGATATCGGATGACACGGTGGATTTTTGCTTATCGAAAAATTTAATAGCAGTGGCGAATTATACCCCAAAAGATGTTGTCGTGCTTAATAAAAATCTAAACATAATAAAAACTATAAAAACCGGTTCAAGGAATATAGGTATAGAGTTTTATAAAGATTATCTGATATTTGAGTTGATGGGTAAGGACCAGATATGGGTTGTTGATATTTCTAAAAATTTTAAGGTCATAAAGAAGATAAAAAATATAGGAAGTATGCCGATAGATGCCCTTATGTCCGATCACGATTATATAGCGGCTTTCCTTTTAGGTGAGAAGTTTGGAGTATTAAACCTAAATAGTATGAAATATCATATCATAAACTACGGGGAAACGGAAAAATTTTCTCATCAAATACCTCATTACGGCATTTATTCGGTGTGGGAAGGTAAAGCCTTTATACCCGCCGTGGGAGAGAAAAAATTAGTCATTATGAATTTAAAGACTAAAAAGAAAATAGGCTCCGTTAGCTTGATAGGCTATCCCATCTTTATAATCTTTTCCCCGAATCACAGGGTAATAGCCATAAATTACAGCGGTGCAGCTCATGATTATTTAAGCCTTATAAATGCAAAAAATATGAAGGTTATAAAAAACATAAAGGCGGGAAGAAGGATTATGTTTATGAGCTTTTCCGGAAATAGTAAACTCATTTACGCATCAAGTTATTTTGGTAATTCCGTAAATGTTTTTAATGTCGGAACGGGAAAAGAGATTAAGAATATTCCTGTTCAGGCTCCTTCGGGGATATTTAGGGTCCCTGATTTAATTAATAATTAAGGAGGCAAGTTGATGAAAAAGAAAAAGAGTTCACGAAGAAGATTTTTAAAAATGATGGGTTTAGGCGGATTAACTGCTGCTGGGATAGGAACATCTATTTTTTCTTTGCCCGGGAAGGTTTTAGCCTCTCCATTAAAACGAAAGGTTTTGAAAAGGATTTCACGTGTTCCGGAAAAAGGCGCGGGGGTTCCGACAGGACCTTTAAAAAATCACAGGTGGATGGGGTGGATGGATCCCTCGCAGTACATAAATGATGGATGGGACCACTGGCAGAATACAATACAAAATCCACTGCATGCGCGGATTTTTCATGATAAGTTTTACAGGATAAAGGGAATTAGGCCTAAAATACATCATTTTGTTTTTGTAATAGATATAAATAAATGTGTGGGGTGTCAGGCTTGCGTTGTTGCCTGTAAAAGTGAAAACACCGTACCTTTAGGGGTATTTAGAAGGGTGGTGCAGGTAATGGAGACGGGGGAGATGGTTCCGGATGAAAATGGCGTAGTCGTGACAGATGAGGGGAATTATACTCCTAACGTTAAACGGTTTTTTCTTCCAAGAACATGCAATCATTGCGATCATCCCCCATGTGTGGAGGTGTGTCCTGTAAAAGCCACATATAAACTGCAAACCGGTCAGGTCGAAATAGATTATGATCTGTGTATAGGGTGTCTGACCTGTGTTCAGGCTTGTCCATATGATATGAGGTTTGCAAATCCCGTTCAGCATACCGCGGATAAGTGTAATATGTGCGCAGGCAGGGCGGCAGTTTCCCATGAAAAATCATATACCCCGCTTTTACCGGTTTGTGTTACTTCATGTGTAGGAAGAGCAATGAAATTTGGGGATTTAAACGACCCGCAGAGCGAGGTTTCAAAATTAATAGCAACTAAAAAAACTTCAAGGCTAAGAACCGGCGTAGGGACCGATCCGCAGATTTGGTATATAGGTCTTGACGAGAATTTTGCTGATCAGACTAATCCCGAAAAAGTTAAGATGGTTTACACTTATGCAATGGGTTTAGAAGCTACCGCTTATGAAAAACTTGGCGGAGCGCCGGTATTACCGTATATGGAGGAGAGAGAATATCCATATGCAGGTTAAATGCAGGCTAATTTCAAAATTTATTTTAAGGAGTGAATATTATGATTGCAATTAATGGTTCTTACGGTACTTTAGAAAATATTTATTGGGGATTACCTATAGTAATTTACCCGTTTCTTTCAGGACTTTTAGCGGGTTCTTTTGTTGTGGGCGCTTTATATCATCTTTTTAACATAGAAAAGCTCAAGCCTATATCCAAACTTGCGCTCATAGCAAGTTTTGCGATGCTTTTACTGGCAGCAGCAGCGCCTTTAGCTGATGCGCTTCAACCTTCAAGAGCCATATGGGAATTATATTTCAGAGATCATTTCCCATACTCGCCATTAGCAATGTTTATTATTATATGGACAATATTTGTCATAGCCTTTCTTTTTGAACTTTATTATCTTTTTAGAGAAAGTAATATTAAAAGGGCGCGTGAAGATAATGGGATAAGGGGAAAGGTAGCAAGGATTTTATCACTTGGAAGCGCTGATTTATCCCAAAAAAGTATAATAAGAGACCATAAGGCTCTCTGGATAATATCAATTATAGGAATTATTCTTTCCGTCTTATTTCACGGCTATGTTGGATTTTTATTCGGCGCCATTAAGGCAAGGGCTTTGTGGTCGGATCCCGATATACCCCCTATGTTTATAAGCTCTGCCGTTGTGTCCGGTATAGCCTTTGTGGGTTTATTATACGGCATCGGCTTTACCCTTTTTTCGGATAAAAACAAAGTTGAACCTGATACATTAGAAGTTCTTAATAAGTCTTTGGTTTATGCGATATTTGCAGACCTTTTTTTCGACTTGATAGAGTGGCTCTATTCGGTCAGAGGATATAGTTCCAAAGAGGTGTATGACAACTGGCATGCGGTATATAGTTTTGCAGGGCACGGCCCGTTGTGGTTTAATTATCATGTTCTGCAGATAGGGCTTGGACTTATAATTCCGGCATTTTTGTTTCTTGTATTTAAAAAGATCAGAAGATCGTTAGTCTGGACTTTAATTCTTGATTTTATCGTTACAGTAGGCGTCTGGGAAATGAGATTCGATACGGTTATAGGTGGGCAGCTTCCGGTTAAAATCGGACAGGGACTCGTTAATTTGCGTATCCCTTTCTGGGGTTATGACGGATATTTAACAGGTATAGGGCTATTTGGGATTGGCATCCTTTTGATATTTATTTTTGGCTATTTTTTGGGATGGGAACATGAAGCGGGAGAAATAAATGATAAAAATAAGGAGGCTTTATAATGGCAATAAATAGACGAGATTTTCTTAAGTACGGGGTTTTTGGGGTGTCCGCAGTAGCAACAGGCGCAGGTTTAACTCAATGGGCAGGGGGGTTATTTCATTATCAGGGCGAATATACTTTTCCGGCCAGACCAGAAACTTGGCCAAACGAAGAGGTTAAATATTCCACCTGCAAGCAGTGTCATAGCGATTGCGGAATAATGGTTAGAAAGTTTAATGGAACGATATTGCCTATTTTTGGCAACCCTTACGATATACAAACTACGGAACCAAATATAACTTATTCGACGCCCGTAAAGGAATCCATAATTTACACGGGGTCGTATTATTCGCCGAGTGGGCAACCGTTCATAGATGGCGCGCATTCAGTATGTCCCAGGGGCGTAGCAGGAAGACAGACGGTTTATGACCCTTACAGAATATATATGCCATTAAAAAGAGTCGGGGAAAGGGGCTCTAAGAAATTTAAAGTAATTTCCTATGAGCAGTTAATAGATGAAGTAGTTAACGGCGGATATTTATTTAAAGATATACCCGGCGAGGAAAAAAGATATGTGGAGGGATTTAAACACTTATGGAATGAAGGCAAAAACAGGTTTATTTCTGCAAACCCCAAATATCCGGATTTTGGTCCAAAAACCAATCAGTTTGTAAGTTATTGGGGCAGGGCTGAAGGGGGTCAAGCCAATTTTATTACAAGATTTGCCAATGCATTTGGTTCCGTTAATGCCTTACCCCACGTTTCAATCTGTGAGCTGTCCCATCATGTATCCACTTTCAGGACATTTCCGGGAACGAATATGTTAAAACCTGATTTACCCAATTCCGAATATCTTTTGGTTTTTGGAGCCAATTATTTAGAAGCCAATTTCCCTATGCAGACTTTAGCAAGAAGGTCTGTAGCCGCCACTTCATCAGGTAAGTTAAAAATAGTTGTAATAGATGTCAGAGCAGGCAATCAGGTAGCTCATGCAGATAAATATATACCTATTAAACCCGGCGGCGACGGGGCTTTAGCAATGGGCATGTTAAGGTGGATAATAGAAAATAAAAGATATGACGGGAATTTCCTTGAAAATCTAAATCACGGCGCTGCAAACGCTAACGGTGAACCCAACTTTTCAAATGCCTCGTATCTTGTGGTTACAGATGAGGGGAATAAGGATTTTGCCAAATTTTTAAAGAACGAGAGCTCATTTTATGCAATAGATAAGTTTACGAAAAATCCTGTTTTGACCTCGGTTTCGATGAAAGGCGAATTATGGCCTACTGGATTTTTATCCCTTACCCCCGTTCAGGTAAACGGCGTTAATTGCATGACAGGTATGCAAATGTTGTGGGCTGAATTAGTAAAGCATACCACAGAGGATTATGCTAAGGAAGCAGGGCTTGCCCCAAGGGTAATACCTGAACTGGCGGCAGAGTTTACTTCTCATGGCAAAACGGCAGTGGCGGATTATTACAGGGGACCCGTAAAACATACTAACGGATTTTATCACGGCAGGGCTATTCAGTTTTTAAATGTGATGGTGGGTAATGTTAACTGGCAGGGAGGCTATATTAACGGCGGAGGCAGCGCCAACGTAATGGGAGGCAAGGGTTATCCTTATGATTTAGGAAAGTGGCCTGACTTTGTTCCTGCAAAGGGTGTAAAGATATCCAGGGAAGGTTCTTTTTATGAGAAAACTATGGAATATAAAGACAGGGTTGCAAGGGGTATCTCGCCGTATCCTGCCGAAAGACCGTGGTTTCCTTTTAGTTTCGGCATGTGGCAGGAGATCTGGGGCGGAACATATTTTCAGTACCCTTATCCTGTAAAAATTCTCTTTCAGCATATGGCAAACCCTGCATGGTCTATGCCGGCTATGGGAGGAGTAGATGATGAATCAAAACCATGGATGCAAATGATAAAAGATTTGGATAAAGCCCCGTTATTTATAGCATCGGACATTATGATTTCGGAAAGTTCGGCTTATGCCGATTATATAATTCCGGACGCAACATATTTAGAGAATTGGGGATTTCTTGGAAATCTTCCGACATATCCGACAGCAAGGACATCGATTAGACAGCCCATTATAGAGTCTATGACGGAAAAAACTTCCGACGGAAGACCCATCTGTATGGAAAATTTCTTAATAGATGTTGCAAAGAAGCTTAAACTTCCCGGTTTTGGCGAAAATGCGTTCCTCGAGGGCGGGGCTTTAAACGAAATGGAGGATTATTACCTTAAAATGGCTGCCAATGTGGCATATGACAGCAAAACTTTTCTAAAAAGAAAGGGGAACGGGTTTGTTCATTTAGGTCCCGTGCCTGATGCAAATGCGGATGAGATGCAATATGTAAAAGAATACATAAAAAAGCATGGAAAAACACTTAAACCTGCCGAGTGGAAAAAGGTTGCTTATGTTATTGCGAGAGGCGGACGCTTTGAGGATTACGACGTTGGCTATCTTCCGTGGGGAAAACCGAGATGGGTAACTCATTTGTGGGGACCCAAAACGCCTGTTAATTTGTATAACGAGGATGTTGCAACCGCGCACAATGCTATAACGGGAGAAAGGTTCAACGGAACAACCGTCTTACTGCCTTCTAGAAATATGAAAGGTGAAGATTTAGATAAGATTTATTCCAATAAAGAGTACCCATATATGGTCTCGACCCACAGGCAGCCGATACATTCCAAATCAAGAACAATGGCGGATCCCTGGCTTCAGGAACTATTGCCGGACGCTTTTTGGGAAATTGGCATGGTAGATGCCAAAAGATTAGGCTTATCCGACGGAGATACTATAAAGGTAATATCGCCAACATATCAAAAAGGAATTATTCATCGTGTAAGGATTTTACCTTCTATCAGACCCGGTGTTATTACGGCTGCAACGGCCTTTGGAAGATGGCTTTACGGCTCGGGCGAATGGTATATAAACGGGAAAAAATATAAAGGGGATCCTGCAAGAAATGTCGGAGTTCATCCCAACGCCTTATTTTTATTAGACAAATCCATTGAGGCTAAAGACGGATGGACGACCGTTTTGACGGACCCTGTGGGCGGCTCGATGGTTTATTACTATGCTCCGGTTAGGATAGAAAAGATTTGAACATTAACGGGGACAGGTCTCAACACTTAGCACCATCGGTATCTCCTTATTAAATAGGGGATATAAAAGCAGATCTTTTATAGTTATAGTTAAAGTGTTGAGACCTTGCCCCAATGATAATCCGATTTTTATATAAACCGTTTGCGGAGCGAGAGATGATAACAATATGTATAGTTGACGATCACTATATATTACTTACCGCCTTAAAGGTTTTGTTCAATAGTTATGATGATATGAAAGTGATTGGTATGGCGCAAGATATATCATCTGCTATTAAGCTTGTGAAATCAAAAAAACCCGACATTATATTGTTTAATATATGTTTGCAGGATGTAAACGGACTGGATTTCATTCCAAAGTTTAAAAAGATATCGCCGCAGTCAAAAATATTGATGCTTACTAAGCATAAAGATAGACAATATCTTGAAAAAGCTCTTGATTTGGGTGTTTCCGGTTTTTTGGTAAAAAAAGCCATGGATTATGATTTAATCTATGCAATAAAGACAGTGGCAAGGGGAGAGTTTTATATTCACCCTTCTATGATAGATGGATTTATGAGTGATTCACAGTTCAAAACCCGGGCTAACGAGTTAAGTAAAGTGGATCTTCTCTGGAATAGTTTAAGTTCAAGGGAAAAGGAGGTTATGTTCGGTATTGTTAAGGGTTTTACAAATAAAGAAATAGCGGAAAAATACTTATTGAGTGAAAAGACTATTGCATCATATCGCTTAAGGGGAATAAAAAAATTGGGCTTTAAAAAGAAATCCGAAATCGTAGATTTTATAATAGAAAAACTTAAAATTTTAAAATAGCGGTATAGGTTTTTCCCCTACATTTTATATATAAATTTATCTTACAAAAATCAGTATTTATCTTGCATAAATTAAAAGCTATTCGCAATATAATTGTAAATAAAGGATGGGAATAATACATCAATGATTCGTAATTATCACTCCCCCCTCTTAAGCCCCCCTTTGGCGGGGGAGGGATAATTTTTAAAGAGATTGTTCTAAATAAATGTTTTAAAGAAAAATGTTTAATTAAATGTTTAATTATAAGTTAAGATTAAGGAGGGAAAAGAAATGAAAAAGTATATTTTTATCGCGGCTCTTTGCTTTGCGATTATTTTTGTTGTTTCGAGTTTTGCTTTTGCAATGCCCTCGGGACCTAAACTTTTTAAGAAATACTACTGCATCGATTGTCATACATTAGGACACGAGGGAGGAATAGTCGGTCCCGACCTTTCCAATGTTGGAAAGATAAAAAGTCTTTCCTGGATTAAAGCCCAGATACTGCATCCCGGCACTCATTTTGTCTTGGGAACTAAAACAAAAATTAACAAAAAGATTTATCTTGTAAGAATGCCGGGTTTTAAAACTATTCCGCCTTCTGTGGTAAATAAATTGGCGGAGTATATCAAAACATTTCCACAGAAAAGAGCAAATTTAGCTTATAAAAAACCGCCTGCAGGGCTGGCGCTTTTCAGGGCGGATAACTGTATTGCCTGTCATCGCATAGATGGAGCAGGAGGAAATGTTGGTCCAGACCTTTCCCATGTTGGTAAGACGAGGAGTCTTTCATGGATTGAAGCTCAGATAGTAGATCCTAAAGTACATTTTACTTATGGAATTCCGGCTACTATTAACGGTCATACTTATCTTGTGATAATGCCGGAATTTAAAAATATTCCCGCATCGCAACTTAATACGATTGCCAGATATCTTGAGTCGTTAAAATAGCTTGCAAAGGTGAAAAAGACAATAGCCCCTTACGGTTTTAGTTTGATTCCGTAAGGGGCTAATTATTACTTATTTTTGCCATACAGCTTGTTATCTCAGTTATTTTTTTGATTCCTCGTTTTGCATCATAATTGTATTCTATCAATAGCAATAAATAATAATTTTTTGATTTGCTTAGAATATGTCAAAATAAATATAACATAATAATTTAAGCTACTTGTGAAATTTTAAATTTCAAACTCTTCCCCGATGAATTCTTCCTCCATTATCATTTTCATCTCTTCTTTTTTTATTGAGGTGTTAATTGCAATAAAGTAAAACAAGACGGCAAGTAAAATCACGGTAATCAAGTCGTAAGGCGATTTGATGGTATTGTTGCCGCCAAAATTTTTACTCCCCAAGAATGATACTATTAAAATAACGATTATATAAAACAGAAACCAGAGTCCCGATATAACCGTTTCTCTTAATTTATTTTTAATTTTATTAAAATTCGTAAAAAGAAAAAGTATAACCCCCGCGGATATTCCTATCCCGAGTTTCCATAAAACATCGAAACCTGACCAGTAGATAATCAATGTTCCGACTATAAATGCCAGTAAAGAAATAGTATTTGCAAACGGGAGATAAAAAGGTCTCTTTCTATGAGGGTCTAATTTCCGAAAGGTCATAAGCCCAATCGGGCCCAGAACATAAGTAAGTACCATTCCCGATGTGATTATTCCAACCAAAGATTGCCAGCTTGGAAATGGAAGAAGATATAATACGGAAAGAAAAAAAGTAAAAATAAGAGATATATAAGCCGTTCCATATCTGTTAAAGTTTAAATGAAAACTTTTGGGCAAAAATTTCATCTTAGACATGGCGTAGGTTACCCTCGACGTGGTTCCCATATATACCAGTCCCGTCGCAAACGGGGATATTACAGCTCCAAATACTACTATCAAAGCAAATACGGGTAATCCGTAAAGATTTAATAAATTTACGAAAGGAGATGAAAAATTCAGCATATTCCATGAATTGTTTTTTACCTGCGGAACCGATACGATAAAACTGAACGCAAGCAATGTGTATGCCATAATTCCTATAACGACCGATAATATAGTTGCAATGGGGACATCCCTTCCCGGTTTTTTGGCTTCACCTGAGAGGTCTATAGCCTGCCTAAAACCGAGATATGAAAATACCACTCCTCCTAAAGATATGCTTTTCATAATGCCGTCATAGCCGTAAGGCATTAAATTATAACTTGCAAGATTTTTGATATTGTCGTTTCTAACGGAAACGTAAATAAGTGCGGTAGCGGCGATTATAAGTATCAAGATTTTAAAATAGGTGAGAAAAGTGTTAGTTTTGGCAAATATTTTCGCCCCGAACAGATTAAGCAAAAAGAAAAAAATAAGGATAAAAAAAGCAAAAATCAGTCCTAAATGCGTGAGTGTTTGATCTACAAAAAGGTTATGTATATAAAAATTAAGGTATTGGACGGTTGCTTCCGTCTCGATGGTGCTAACAGCCGCGCCGGCTATGATAAGTATCCAGCTTGTTATAAATCCTAAAAATGCCCCGTGGGTATATTTTGGGTATCTTGCGAGTCCTCCCGCAGCGGGAATCATAGCCCCAAGCTCGCTATAAACCAACGCTATAAGCATTATGGCAAACCCGCTGATAAACCATGAAAATATTGAGGCCGGACCTGCATATTTTGCGCTGACATATATTCCCAGAAGCCATCCCGAGCCGATAATGGCGCTTGTTGAAGCGAATGTTAACTGTAATAGATTAAGGGATTTTTTCATAGTTTAAGTGTTTGATTAAAAAGATTATATATGTTTAAATATATATAAATAGTAATATTTTTATATTCCATGTTATAAAGTATTATATTAATTGTCTCTATACAAAACAACATAAAATAAGCCGAAAAGAATTTTATTTATTTAAAAATTATAAATAATGGAGGTAAGTTAGATGATTTACGACTTGATTATAATTGGCGGTGGTCCGTCGGGGCTATCCGCTGCGATATATGCCCTCAGGGCCCGTCTTAATCTTGTTTTAATAGAAAAAATGGCGGTTGGGGGGCAAATTGCGCTTTCGGATAATATCGGAAATTACCCCGGTTTTCCATCGCTTTCAGGTGTCGAACTTATGCAAAAATTTGAGGAACATGCCAAAGGGCTTGGTTTAAATATTATTTATGACGAAATAAAAGACATTGCGGATGGCGGGGAATATAAAATTATAACAGGCGTTGACGGAACTTATCAGGCAAAAACCGTTATCATAACGGTTGGGGCATCCCCTAAAAGGCTTAATATACCGGGTGAAAGAGAGTTTACAGGAAGAGGGGTGTCGTACTGCGCAACCTGCGATGGTCCGTTTTTCAAGGATGAAGATATTGCCGTTATAGGAGGAGGAGACACCGCAGTTAAAGAAGCTAATTATCTTACAAAAATCGTAAAATCGATTGTTTTAATTCATAGAAGAAAAGAGTTTAGAGCCGAAAAAATAATCCAGGAAAGACTTCATAATGCTAAAAATGTTACCTTGGAATTAGAACATACGCCTGTTTCTATTAATGGAACAAAAACGGTGGAATCTGTGACGATTGAGAATGTTAAGACCAAAGAAAGAAAAACCATTCCCGTAAAGGGGGTGTTTATTTTCATCGGAATAATACCCCAGACCTCATTTTTAAAAAATTTAGAAAAGGATGAAAACGGTTTTATAAAAACCGATCATTATACTTTAATGACCTCAATGCCGGGCGTATTTGCCGCAGGAGATGCCAATTCAAAAAAATTACTTCAGGTTTCAACGGCGGTTGGCGAGGGCGCTCTTGCCGCAACATCCGCAGTAGAGTTTATTTGCGATGTTTGTTAATTGAAATTTTCCGAATAGAGTTAGACAAATAGATAAAGTCCAATTTCCGTGACAAAAGTCATTTATTAAGGATTTAAAATCCTGTAAGATATTTTTATGACTAAATTACAAAGGGGTGCGTATAATTTGGATAAACAGGATGATAAAAATTATAATCCGATGCAGGATATGGTTTTAACGAGGCATGGATTTGTTCAAGGAAAAGAAAAATCCTTTCTTCAAAACCCTAAAGACAAGCCATTTGTCGGTATCATAGGCATTCCGCCAAAAGAGGTAATGACCGAGTTAATACAAAAAAGCGCCATAATTCTATCATTGGATATGTATAAGGTGGACCAGCTTATCACCGAACCTACCGATAACATACTTCCCAAAGCATATTGCGCTCAAATAAAAAGAATAATTGCCAATATTTTGTCGGTTACGGATTATTGGACCGAAGACGTGATGGATTCTGTTTTGGTCGGAAGAAATCCGATTGCGGAGATAATCATCGAGGATTCCGAGATTTGCAGATGCAATGAAATGGGGTTTGTTGCCGATTTTATCGAAAACGAACTTAAAATTAAGTTAAGACGGGTAAAAAATAACGACTTAGAAAGGAAAGGGGATTTTATTTGTAAAAGCGGTATCCCCTTAGATGAAAAATTTGGCAAAATAGCGGGCTATTTTTATCGCGATATAGAAAAGAAAAAACCGTTCAGACCTGAATATGTTAAACCGAAATGCGCTTTTTGGGGGACGCCGCCCTGGGGAGATTTTAGTATCGCAAATTATTTTCCAGATGAAACTCATGTTTACGGCTGGACAAGGTGTGTAGAAAATCTTACCCCCGGAGACCTTAAATTAGAATTAGAGTTCGACTCTGATGTGCCGACGGTGTTTTTTTCGCAGAGTTTTTGTCCAAAGGCGGGTCTTGCATCTTACCTTGCCGGCAAACATCCAAGGGGAATTTTCATCGATATGGATATCGGGCTTACGAGAAGCACGGTAGCCAAATTAACCGCATTCTTGCAATTAAATAATGTTATATAAAGCTTAAATGGGGATGTAAAATATGGTATTACTTGATGCAGGAACAACTTACGCTAAAATATTAAATACCGATACGAACGATAAGATAGTAAAAAGGGTATCTGATCTTGAAAAAACATTTAAAGCCGACGTAGGCACAGGTCATAACATTAATAGGTTTGCGCGGCATTCGGTTAATGAGATTATAGCGTTAGCTAACGCCGGTAAAAAACTTATAAAAGAGGACTCCTTTACCCTGCTTGATATTGGCTCAAGGGATGCAAAATATGTCGTTTTTGAGAATAGGAATTTTATACATTCGGATTGGAATACCGAATGCGGCGCTTTTACGGGTCAGGCTATCGAGATTTTGGGTAATTACCTAAACATAGATTATTCAAAGATTGAGCCGCAAAAAGAATTCATAACTGCCACATGCGGACTTCTTGGGATGGGGCATGTTTTTGATTTTGTGGCAGGAGGTGTGGAACCTGAGATAGCTGCCGCAAGGTTAATCAAAGGCGTTTGTATCTCGATGTATAGATTTGCAAGAAAGCCCAAAAAGATATATTTAACCGGCGGACTTGTAAATAACCCGCTTTTTGTAAGGTCAATGCCGTGTGAAACCGTAATCCTTGATAGATTTACCTTATTGGAAGGGGTAAAAGAATATGCGCTCAATAATCTTTCAAAAGTAGGATGATAATAATATTTAAAAAAAGGTAAAAAAAAGGGTTAGATTTATTTGTTGTCTTATTTATTTGTAAATAAATCTAACCCTTTTTTTTAACCGGTTTAGTATGAAAGGGTTTTAACATTATCATCCATTACCATTTCAACAACATAAGCCCCGCCGACAACCCCGCTGCATTCTTCTATAAGGTCGTCTTTTGTAATATCGTTTAATTCAAGGGCAGGGGTGCATACCTTAAAAACAACGCCGGCGTCATAAGCATCTTTAATAAAATCATAGACTGATTTTGGGCTTCCCTCTTTGACTCTTAAGTTTTTAGCCACTCCCTTTTTCATTAAAAGACCGGCATCAGCCGTTAAAACAACCTCTACTTCATAGTCCATTGTTGCGGCGGCTGCAGCTTGAAAAAATGGCGCTCCAAGGGTATGTGGGCTAGAAGGTGTAGTGTTTTGAAGCATAATAAAAAGTTTGTTTGCCATTACGAATAATCCTCCTTTAAATTTTGCATATACGCATAATGTTATATAATAACATTAAAATCAGTTAATTTGCAATAGCCCAAAATTATGTTATGGGGTGCGATATAATATTTTCATTGATTCTTTTACTTCTTTGATGGTTTCCGAAGCGATTATTTTAGCATTGCCGGTTCCGGTAAACAGTATATCCCAAATCAAATCTTTATTGTTTAAATAATAAGTTCTTCTTTCATTCATCGGTTCAAGAAGTTTTTTGATAGTATTAAAAAGGTTTTCCTTGCATGCAACACATCCTATTTTGCCGTTTTTGCAGTTATATTCGGTTTCTTTAATAAGGATTTCATTTGAAAACGCCTTATGATAAGCATAAATGGTGCAAATTTCAGGATTACCTTTATCGGTCGGATGAATTCTGTTTTTATCCGTTAAAGCCGACCTGATTTTGGATTTAATCAGGTTAAAGTCGTCGGAGAGGTTAATTGCATTTCCATAAGATTTACTCATTTTAAGGTTACCGTCAAGCCCGACTAACTTTGGAAATTTATCTATCAAGGCAAAAGGTTCTATCAGTTTTCCGTTATATAATTCATTGAATTTCCTAACTATTTTTCTTGCAAGTTCTATATGCGGAAGCTGGTCTATGCCCACGGGCACCAAATCCGCTTTAAAAATTGCAATATCGGCGGTTTGACTTACGGGATAGCCCAAAAAACCATAGGTTAATTCCTTATACCCCCTTTCCTTTGCTTCCGTTTTAATTGTCGGGTTGTGTTTTAGGGGATTAATGGATATCAACATCGAAAAAAAGGTTGTTAGTTCGGAAATTTCCGGTATCATTGATTGAATAATTATTGTAGATAAATTAGGATCTATACCGGCGGAAAGATAGTCTAAAGCAACAATAAAAATATTTTCTTTAAGTTTTTCCGGATGTTCAAAATTTGTCGTAAGCGCTTGAATATCGGCAATTAATATAAATGTTTCATACTTATCCTGAAGCCTGACTCTGTTCTTTAATGAACCTGCATAATGTCCAAGATGAAGGGGACCTGTAGGTCTATCCCCTGTTAAAATCCTTTTGTATTTAAATTTAGATTCATCTGCTATTGCCGTGTTTTCTGTTTTTAAATCCATTATTGTTTGCACCTATTTAGACATTGGTTTTATATGTGGAAGTTAAATTATAATATGTTATAATAATATAAACAAGAATAAAATCAATTTCGCAAGTTTCACGAAAACAAAAATAATGAATAATAAGGAGAATATTTGTGAGTGATATTAAGAATAGGAATAAAAATGATAAAAATGCCGTTAGTTCGGAAGGCGTTGAGGCAACTGAAGCCCAAATCTCTGTTCACTGGAAAGAAGAAGCGTTGGTCAGTCCATCCGTTAAATTTATTGCGCAAGCTAACATGGCTGATCCAAATATCCGTGAACGTTTTAAGATGGAGAATTTTCCCGAATGTTTTAGGGAATACGCCGATATGCTTACCTGGGATAAATATTGGCATACAACACTCGATACAAACAATCCGCCTTTTTGGAAATGGTTTGTCGGCGGTAAACTAAACGCATCTTATAACTGTGTCGATAGACATTTAGCAAAGTACAAAAATAAAGCCGCGTTGATATTTGTACCGGAGCCTGAAGTGGAATCCCATATAGTAATCACATATCAGGAGCTTTATACAAGGATAAACGAGTTTTCAGCGCTTTTACGGCAGTTTGCGGGACTTAAAACAGGTGATAGGATAACCTTCCATCTTCCAATGGTTCCTGAGCTTCCTATTAGTATGCTTGCGAGCGCAAGGCTCGGTATTATTCATTCCGAAGTTTACGGCGGTTTTAGCGGTCAAGCATGCGGCGACAGGATTGCCGATTCAGGAAGCAGGGTACTTGTTACGATAGATGGTTATTATAGATCCGGTAACCTAATCGATCACAAATTAAATGCCGATATAGCTGTGGAAAGAGCGAAAGATCTTGGTCAGCCTGTCGATAAGGTTCTTGTATGGAGGCGGTACCCTGATAAATATGTTTCAAAATCACCGATGGTAAAAGGCCGTGATTTTTTTATAGACGATGTCCTTAAAGATTTCCGCGGCAAACGTGTCGAACCGGTACCATTGCCGGCGGAAGCGCCCTTGTTTATCATGTACACCAGCGGGACGACGGGTAAGCCTAAGGGTGTGCAGCACAGCATAGGTGGATATTTATCCTATGTAGTTGGAACATCCAAATATATACAGGATATACACCCCGAAGATGTGTACTGGTGTATGGCTGATATAGGCTGGATTACCGGCCATTCATACATCGTTTACGGCCCGTTGGCATTAGCGGCAACAAGTGTAATTTATGAAGGTGTTCCGACTTGTCCCGATGCAGGCAGAGTATGGAGGATTGCAGAAAGACTTAATGTAAATATCTTTCACACCTCTCCTACATCTATCCGTATGTTACGAAAAATCGGTCCCGATGAGCCAAAGAAGTATAACTACCATTTCAAGCATATGACGACAGTGGGAGAGCCGATAGAGCCTGACGTATGGAAATGGTATTATGAAATTGTCGGCAAGAAAGAGGCTGTTATCGTAGATACATGGTGGCAGACAGAAAACGGTGGCTTCCTATGCAGCACTGTCCCTGCTCTCGAGCCGATGAAGCCTGGAAGCGCGGGTCCCGGTTTACCGGGTATATACCCCGTTATTTATGACGAGAATGGAGAAGAGATTAAAGCGGGTTCGGGAAAGGCGGGGAATATATGCATAAAAAATCCGTGGCCCGGCATTATGCAAACGATTTGGGGCGACCCCGAGCGCTTTGTAAATACTTACTATTCAAAATATAATAAAAACAAAGATAGTAAAAATTGGCATGATTGGCCGTACTTTGCAGGCGACGGCGCCGTGGACGCTTCTGACGGATATTATAGGATTTTAGGAAGGATAGACGATGTAATAAATGTTTCGGGACATCGTCTTGGAACAAAGGAACTGGAATCCGCGTGTTTAACCCTGCCTGAGGTAGCGGAAGCCGCCGCAGTGCCGATTATAGACGAAACAAAAGGCAGAGCGCCTGCCGTTTATATAACACTAGAACCGGGTTTTGAAGGCAAAGAGCGGGAAGTTATTCAAAAGGTGATTTCAACCATCGAGAAAGAGATTGGCAAGATAGCAAGGCCAAAGTATGTTTATGTTGTTCCCGATATGCCTAAAACGCGTTCAGGCAAAATCATGCGCCGTGTGCTTTCTGCTATACCAAATAAATTTGATATTGGGGATATTACAACGCTTGCCAATCCTGAAGCCGTGGAAAAGATTAGACTGCTCGTGCAGGGAGAAGGAGTCGTTATAACATAGAGAAAACCGAAAGATATTGAACATTTTGGAGAGGAAAGATAAAAAAGATGGATACAAATGACAAAAACGATATAAAAACAAAACAGGAAGTAATAAAAGACTTATTGAAAAAGAAAAATGCGATATTGCTGGCTCATAATTACCAAAGGGATGAGATTCAAGAAATTGCTGATTTTCAGGGGGATTCATTGGAGCTTTCGATTAAAGCGAATAAAACCGATGCAAATATTATTGTATTTTGCGGCGTCAGATTTATGGCGGAGAGCGCCGCTATTATGAATCCTGATAAAATTGTTATTCTTCCGAACGAAAATGCCGGATGCCCGATGGTCGATATGATAACCGCCAAAGATATTATTAATTTAAAAAACGATTATCCGGGCGCCCCTGTGGTTGCCTATGTGAATACATCTGCTGAATGCAAAGCGGTTTCCGATATATGTTGCACCTCTGCCAATGTGGTTAAGGTTGTAAATTCTTTGTCCGGGAGAAGAGTCATAATGGTTCCGGATAAAAATTTGGGAAGTTATGCGCAAAGATTTACGGATAAGGAGATAATAAATTGGCCGGGATATTGTCCTCCTCACAAGAGGACCACACCGGAAAATATTAAAGTTCTCAAGGAAGAATATCCCGGAGCCGTGTTCGTAGCCCATCCGGAATCGACTCCCGAGACTATCGATGTTGCGGATCATGTTTCTTCAACCTCAGGCATGTATAAGTTTGTTCGTGAGTCGAATGCAAAATACTTTATTATTGGAACGGAACGCGGCATAATGTATAAAATGGAAAAGGAAAATCCTAATAAGGTTTTTATTTCATCAAACAAAGGTCTTGTATGTCCAAATATGAAAAAAACCCATCTGGAAGACATTATAAATTCTTTGACAAATATGAAAAATATTATAAAAATTCCCGAGGATATCAGAATTCAAGCAAGAAAATCTATTGAAAATATGCTTGCCCTTTAGTATAATGTTATCCTTTAATATAAATATGATATGTAAAAATTTTCCATACTAATTTTAAAGGGTACAATATATCAAAATCAAAAACTTAGATTTTCAACATTTAATATTTAAACTCCAAAATTTTTGGTCTAATTTTGGATGTGTTATTCTCCAACCATATGATATAGAGGTTGGGGCTGCCACTTTTGCGCCTTATACCTTTCTCAAGTGTCTAAAAGGAGATGACTGGAGGGTTGCCTATGTCCAGCCTTCAAGAAGGCCTACCGACGGGAGGTATGGACAAAATCCTAATAGGCTTGGAAGGTACTATCAGTTTCAGGTGATTATTCAGCCATATATAAAAAATATTCAAGAGATTTATCTTAAAAGCTTGGAAAGTGTCGGAATTAATCCTGATATGCACGATATAAGGTTTGTAGAGGATGATTGGGAATCTCCGACTTTAGGAGCATGGGGTCTTGGCTGGGAGGTCTGGCTTGACGGCATGGAAATTACCCAATTTACTTATTTCCAACAGATTGGCGGCACCCCTCTTATTAAACCTGCGATCGAAATTACTTATGGATTAGAAAGAATTGCAATGTATCTTCAGGATAAAGACAATGTTTTTGATTTGCAGTGGAACGAAAATCTAAAATATGGCGATATTCATAAAGATGACGAGCTTCAATTTTCTACATATAGCTTTGAATTTGCAGGCGGGGAAGCATTATTCACGCTTTTTGATATTTATGAAAAGGAATCAAAAAGGCTTCTTCTATTAGAAAATGTGGAGCTTGTTAAACCCGCCTATGAATATTGCCTTAAATGTTCCCATGTTTTTAATTTATTGGACGCAAGAGGACTTATAAGCGTTTCTGAAAGAATGAATTATATATTAAGGGTTAGAAGTTTGGCTGAGGGTTGCGCTAAACTTTACGCAAATAATATAAACAAAGATGATGTTAAATAAATTAAATTCGGATTTGCAAGTTTTATTTTTACCCATAATATTTAAATGGTTATGATACCGTGAGTGAATATTTATTGGAAGTTGGTTCAGGAGAACTTCCTTATGGCGAGGTAAAGGCTATTCCTGCTGCCATTTCGGACCGCCTTAAAAGTTTTTTTGAAAATGATGTATTGCTTCAGGAAAAACCTGATATTCAATCGTTTTCAACGCCAAGGCGTGTCGTTGTTTTCATTAAACACCTGCCTTTTAAGACACTTGATAGAGAAATCGAGATCGTGGGCCCTCCCTTAAATATATCTTATCACGGGGATTTGCCGGCTTTGCCTTTAATCCAATTTATGAAAAAAAATGGGATTTTAAACCACAAAAAACTATATGTAATTAACCAAAAAAAAAGACCTTATGTGGCTTATAAAAAGATTATAAAAGGAAGATTATTAAAAGATTTGTTAAGCGAAAATATCCCAAATATTATTAAGAACCTCCCTTTTAAGAAGTCTATGTTTTGGTTAGACAAAGATACTCGTTATCCAAGGCCGATTTTATGGATATTATCGCTTTTTGACGGGAAACCCCTTAGATTTTATTATGGGGATATTAAGGCGGCAGGTTATACTTATCTTACAGGAAAGGGTTCGCGCAAAACATCATATACAAAAGTCGATAATTCAAAAGATTATTTTAAACTAATTTCCTCAAACGGTATTATTTTAAAAAATGAGGGCAGGCGGGCATTCATAGAAAAAGAACTTGAAACTATCGCCGAAAGATTAAACTTAGACGTAGCCGAATATGAAGACGATTTTATGGATGAAATAGTAGGGCTGACCGAAATGCCGCACGCTATTACGGGCAATTTTGACAAAAAATTCCTATCCATTCCTGAGGAGCTTTTATCAATAGTTATGCGAAAACATCAGAGATTTTTTCCTTTAAAAAATAAGGATAATTTAGTAAAAGGCGAGGCTAATTTAGCGTCCTCTTTTATAGGCATTGCTGATATTACGCCTCAAAATTTACAAACGAATAGGCAGGAATTAGAAAATAATATTCGTTCCGGTTATTCGAAGGTTTTGGTGGCAAGACTTGCCGATGCCGATTTTTTTTATAAAGAAGATATCAAAAATCCGCTTTCATATTTTGTTGAAAAGACTAAAGACATTTTATTTTATGAAGGTTTGGGGTCGTATTTTGATAAAATGGAAAGAGTAAAGAGTTTAGGATTGTTCATGGCTAAGGAATATAATTTTGCCGAAAATGACGTATTACAATTTAGCCGTGCCGCCAACTTATTAAAATTTGACCTTACAACCCATGTTGTATATGAATTTCCGGAGATGCAGGGAATAGCGGGCAAAATTTATGCAAAAAAGGCAAAAGAAGAGGGAGCCGTATGCCTTGCGATAGAGGAGCATTACTACCCTATCGTTAAAGCTAAAAAAAGGATTATGCCGTCGAATAATTTATCGGCTTTATGCTCGTTGTCCGATAAATTCGACACAATTTTTTCGTTTGTGATGTTGAAAAGGCTTCCGACAGGTGAATCCGATCCTTTTTATTTAAGAAGGGCTATGATAGGAATAATAGAAGTTATTTTGGAAAAGAAATATATTATTCAGGTAGAACAGATTTTTAATTTTTATTTTAATAATTTTTTTAAGGAGAAAAAGCTTAATTTAAATGAATTAAAAGCATCTTTAATTAATTTTGCAAATACAAGATTTAAAAATTTTCTTGCATCTTCAGGATATAAAGCTGACGAAATAGCATCCGTAATTAAAGAAGATTGTGCCGAGGGTTTTTATACATCATATTTAAAAATAGATTTCATTTCCAAATATAAGCTGCATGAGGAACTTTACGAATTATCGCAGGTATATAAGCGAATTAACAATATTACTTTAAATTATGGCGGTATTCTGGATTTTGACATTAATAAATTCACTTTGCCAGATGAAATTCATCTTTATAAAACATTTGAAACCGTTAAAAGAGAGGCTGTTTCTTTTTTGAAAAAAAATGATTATTTTAAGGTTATGAATCATTTTCATACCCTTGTAAAACCTATTAATAATTTTTTTGATGGAGTTTTAGTATTAACCGATAACGAAGATGTCAAAAACTCAAGATTGGGGCTATTGAACAATATTTTGAATTTACTCAAAAATCTTTGTGATTTCTCAAATTTGTCCTATTAATTTTATTTGTTTGTATTGTTTGCATTTTATATCGTTATAATAATAATATTATAAAAATTATAAAAATTACATTTTGATTGGAGGATACTATGGCAAAGTATGTCTATTTTTTTGGAAATAAGAAAGCCGACGGCGTTGGTTCGATGAAAAATCTTCTGGGTGGAAAAGGGGCTGGACTTGCCGAGATGACAAATATCGGGATAAGGGTGCCTTCAGGTTTTACTATAACCACGGAGGTTTGTACATACTATTATAAACATAACAAAAAATATCCCGAAGGGTTAAAGAATGAAGTTATTAATAGCCTCAAAATGGTTGAAGAAGCAATGGGCGCAAGGTTTGGCGATGCTTTAAATCCTCTTTTGGTTTCTGTCAGAAGCGGCGCAAGGATTTCTATGCCGGGTATGATGGATACCGTTCTTAATTTAGGATTAAACGATGAAACAGTTAAGGGGCTTATAAATAAATCAAAGAACAAAAGATTTGCTTATGATACATACAGAAGATTTGTCCAGATGTTTTCGAATGTGGTTTTAGGCATAGATTCTGGTATTATGGAATCAGCTCTCGAAAAGAAAAAGAAAGAAAGGAATGTTAAAAATGATAACGAACTTAGCCCTGACGACCTCAAAGACCTTGTTTATGAATTCAAGGATGTGGTTAAAAAAGCAAAAGGCATAGTTTTTCCCGATGACCCTGAGACACAATTGTGGATGGGAATATCGGCGGTATTTGAATCATGGAATGTACCAAGGGCTATTACCTATAGAAAACTTAACAAAATTTCGGAGGATTGGGGGACAGCCGTTAATGTGGTTTCTATGGTATATGGAAACATGGGGAATACATCGGCAACAGGCGTTGCTTTTACAAGGAATCCGTCAACGGGGGAAAACGGTTTTTATGGAGAGTACCTTATAAACGCTCAGGGAGAAGATGTTGTTGCGGGAATCAGAACCCCTCAGCCTATAAATGAAATCTCGAAGAAAAATCCAAACGATGTCTCGCTTGAACATGCTATGCCTTCGGTATATAAAGATCTTTTGGAGTATGCAAGGCTTTTGGAAAAACACTATAAAGAAATGCTTGATTTAGAATTTACGATACAGGAAGGCGTTCTTTATATGCTCCAGGTTAGAACGGGTAAAAGAACCGCTAAGGCTGCCGTAACTATAGCCGTCGATATGGAAAAAGAAGGAATGATAGACAAAAAAACCGCTATCTTAAGAATAGATCCTAACTCCATTGCTCAATTAATGTATCCTACAGTGGATGCAAAGTCTAAAAAGGATATTTTAGCAAAAGGGTTACCTGCCTCCCCGGGCGCCGCAAGCGGAGAAGTTGTTTTTTCGGCGGAAGAAGCGGAGGAGGAGACAAAGAAGGGGAAAAAGGTAATATTAGTCAGGATGGAAACCTCACCGGAAGATATTCACGGAATGAGTGTTGCCGAAGGAATCCTTACGGCAAGGGGGGGGATGACATCTCATGCGGCTGTCGTTGCAAGGGGAATGGGGAAGTGTGCGATAACAGGCTGTTCTTCTCTTGAAATAAATGAAAAAAAGGGTGAAATAATCGTTGGGAACAGGATAATAAAAAGGGGTGATGTTATAACCTTAAACGGTTCAAACGGGGAAATTTATTTGGGACCGGTAAAGATGGTTACTCCCGAGATAAATGAGGATTTTATAACCATAATGAATTTTGCAAATGAATTTAGAAAATTAAGGGTGCGGGCAAACGCAGATACCCCTGAGGATGCTAAGGTTGCAAGAAGTTACGGCGCCGAAGGAATAGGGCTTTGCAGGACAGAACATATGTTTTTTAAGGGAGACAGGATAAAAGCCGTCAGAGAAATGATACTTGCCGGGACGGCGGAAGAAAGGCAAAAAGCCTTAGGTAAACTACTACCTATGCAAAAATCGGATTTTATTGAATTATATAATGAAATGAAGGGGCATTCGGTTAACATCCGTTTACTTGATCCGCCGCTCCATGAATTTTTACCAAAAACCGAAAGTGAGATAAAAGAGCTCGCAGATATTATGAATGTGACATATGAAAGGTTAAAGACAAAGGTTGTATCGCTTCATGAGGTTAATCCTATGCTTGGACACAGGGGGTGCAGGCTTGGGGTTAGTTATCCCGAGATTTATGAAATGCAAGTTCAGGCTATTATGGAAGCGGCATGCGAATTTCATAAAAGCGGAAATATTATAATACCCGAAATTATGATTCCTGTCGTCGGCATATATGAAGAGATAAAATTGCTAAAGGAATTAGTCGTTAAAAAAGCTAAGGATGTTATGTCAAGTTATGGGGTTAAGCTTAAGTTTCTTGTAGGGACAATGATTGAACTTCCCCGGGCATGTATGGTTGCGGATGAAATTGCAAAAGAGGCGGAGTTTTTTTCGTTTGGAACAAACGACTTAACACAGACCGCTTTCGGTTTTTCAAGGGATGATATAGGCTCATTTTTACCGGATTATTTAAATAAAAATATTTTAAAAGCCGATCCATTTATCGAGCTTGATAGAAATGGCGTCGGCGAACTCATGAAGATTGCGGTACAGAAGGGAACGCAGGCGAGGCCGGATATTAAACTTGGAATATGCGGAGAACATGGCGGAGATCCAGGTTCCATCGAATTTTGTAATAACTTAAATCTCGACTATGTAAGCTGCTCTCCTTATAGAGTTCCCGTTGCAATTATTTCTGCCGCTCACGCGGCGCTCAAAAATTAAGGTTAAAGTTGAATTTAGATTTGGATTTTAAAAGTAAGGTTTCTGAAGGACAGGGATTAAAAAAGGGGGCTTTAACCGCTTTTGCACTGGATGCCGTCCTTTCGCTTAATTCTAAAAATGATTTATCGATTTTTTTGTGCGACAATTATCTATCGGCGAAGGATTTATACAAAAATTTAACGTTTTTTGAAAACGCATTATTTCTAACAAACCATTTATTAAAGAAAAAAAAAGTTTTTTTTTGTGAAGAGATTATTCCGATAAGCCTATTATATAATATAAGGACAGAAAAAGATGCTATCGTAGTTTTAACCCCCACCACTTTTTTTTCTAAAGTTCCTGGATTTGATAGTATTTCAAAATCATTAATAAATATCAAAAAGGGTGTAAAGTTTCCCAGGGATAAATTTATATCCACTCTTTTATCTTACGGCTATGAACAAATAAACCAGATTGAAAATCAAAAAGAGTTTGCAGTTAGGGGTGAAATAATCGATATTTTTAATGCGGAAGATTCTTACCCCGTCAGGATCGATTTTTTTGACGAGATAGTGGAAGATATAAAATATTTCGATTTAAATACCCAAAGGAGTTTTAAAAATATAGACGGTTTTACCATATTTCCCGTTAAAGAAGACATCTACGAAAAAAATCTGAATTTATTAGATGTTGTTGACAATCCTATTTTATATATGGAAAAACCCAAAACGGAACTTCAAAATCTTCTAACCCAAGATATCAATAATAAAACCCTTTACGTCGAAAGCTTAAATAAAACAAACGAATTATTATATTATAACCTTGATGAATTAAAGGTATGTCATGGCAATGAGTGTTCCGAAAATCCCAAAAATTTGTTTTATTCCTTTAAAGATTTTAATAATATAAATTTTATTAAAAATTTTAAATATAAAAATGGACAACTAAATTTAAAATTAATAAAAAAGGTATTTTCCGGATTAATCGAAAAAAATTATTTAATAATTTTAGTTTCTAAAAATGAAATTCATCATCAAAGATTAAAAGATATTTTTGCCTCTATTCAGATGGATGAGGATAAACCGGAAAGCAGGTTTTATATCGTTATTGGTGAAATTTCAGCAGGAATCATATCAAAAAAACATAAATTTTTGATATTTACCGGCGAAGAGCTTTTCAGAGAGCATATTAATTTAATTGAAGAATCGCCGTATAAGAGTTCGACACCAGATTTTTTTAACGAAATAAGCGAGCTTAATCCAGGCGACTTTGTGGTTCACAATGAATTTGGTATAGCAAAATTTACCGAGATAAAAAAGATTGCCGTAACTGATATTATATCGGACTATTTTGAACTCCTGTACGAAGGCGGGGACAAGGTTTTTATCCCCGCGGACAAGATTTATTTAATTCATAAATATATTGCCGCTTCAGAGGAAAACTCACCAAAATTAAGCAGATTAGGAAATAAATCATGGGAAAGAGCGAAAATAAAGGCTAAAGAAAAAATCGAGGAAGTTGTTGAGGATCTAAAAGTATTATATGCCAAAAGAATGACCCAGAGAGGATTTGCTTTTTCGGAAGAGGATGAGGTTTACAGGGAATTTGAAGAAAGTTTTGAATTTGAAGAAACCGAAGACCAGGCAAGGGCAATCAAAGATGTTTTCTCAGATATGCGTCTTAATAAACCGATGGATAGATTAATATGCGGTGATGTGGGTTATGGGAAAACAGAAGTGGCGATCAGAGCGGCATTTAAAGCTTCTATGGATGGAAAGCAGGTGGCGCTTCTTGCCCCAACCACTCTTTTAGTGGAACAGCATTACAATAATTTTAAAAAAAGGTTTGAAAAATATCCGGTTAAAATAGCCTATATTTCAAGATTTGTCGGTAAAAGTGAGGAAAGCAAAACCTTAGATAGAATTAAAAGCGGAGAAATCGACATAATAATAGGAACCCATAAACTTTTATCGGAAAAAATTAAATTTCATGATATTGGACTTCTAATTATCGATGAAGAACAAAAATTTGGGGCAATGCAAAAGGAAAGAATAAAAGAAATACGTTCTTCTATCGATGTCCTTGCTATGAGCGCCACCCCTATCCCAAGAACCTTATATCTTTCTATGTCGGGCATCAGGGATTTAAGCATAATTAACACTCCTCCCGCAGGAAGAAAGAATGTTATTACCGATATAATCGAATATGATGATAAAATTATTAAGGATACCGTTTTTAAGGAACTTAAAAGGGGCGGTCAGGTTTATTTTATAGACAATAGAATATCGCACTTAGATGAGATATCTAAAAAGATTAAAAAAATAATGCCTGATATAAGAATAGGCATCGTTCATGGGAGACTTGGTTCTAATAATATCGAAAATACCATGCACCTTTTTTATAACAAAGGATATGATATGCTTCTTAGCACATCGATAATCGAATCGGGGCTCGATAACCCCAATGTTAACACAATCATTATAAATAATGCCGAAAATCTTGGGTTAAACCAGCTGTACCAATTACGGGGAAGGGTGGGAAGATCCCATTTTCAGGCTTATTGTCTGCTTGTGGTTGGATGCGGTTTGGTTAATTTAACGGATGAACAAAGAAAAAGGCTAAATGCAATAAAGGAATACAGCGAACTGGGGGCGGGTTTTAAACTTGCCATGGCAGATTTGGAAATAAGGGGGGCAGGCAATATTTTAGGAGGAGCTCAGTCGGGACATATAGATGCCATCGGGCTTGAAATGTGCATGCAAATACTTAAAGAAGAGATTGAAAAAATGCAGAATATTATTCTTCCGCCCCAAATAAACCCCGAGGTAAAAACTAATTTATCTTTATATATTCCTGATTCTTACATAAATGACAGTAAAATAAAGTTATCTATTTACAGAAAGCTTGCAAATTGCAATAGTTTAGACGATGTTGAAGCGGTACGGTCGGAGCTCGTCGACAGATTTGGAAAAATTCCGGATTTGGTAAAAAATCTTTTATCGGTAGAAGAACTTAAGGTTTATATGAAAAATTCAAAGGTTAAACTTTTAGAGATAAAAGAAAATGAATTTATAATCGAATTTCATGATTCGGCAAAAGCCCTTTCCAATGCTCTAATCAGGTTTGTAAACGACAAAGATGTTTTATCGGAATATATCATAAACTTTCTTGGGGAATTTATGATTAAATTGAGACCAAAAAAAGGGGTAATATCATCGGATAAACTTGGTGTTTCTAAAATTATCTTGCAACGATTATATAGCTATGTTAATATTTAAAAATGATTTTTATAATTTATTTAATATCAAAATATTTCAGGGGAAAAAAAATGAAACAAATGTATAGTAAAACCCAAAAGTTTAAAATTAGCGGTAAAGTTTTGTTTATAACATTATTTGCGGTTGTCATTTCAATGAGTCTTTACGGTTGCGCCAAAAAAATCGCTCCATCTTCAAAAGTCATTGCCACGGTTAACGGAAAGCCTATAACGGTTAACAAATTTAAATCCGAAATTGCTAAATTTCCGCCGAATTTAAAAGCTTATCTTCAAACCCCCGCCGGTTCAAAAAGATTCGTCAGAAGCCTTGTCGATAGGCAAATATTAGTTAACGAAGCCATTAAAGACGGCATTAATAAATCTAAGGCTTATAAGTCGCAAGTTTCGGATTTTACAAGCGGTCTTTTAGTGCAACTTCTTTTACACAAGGAGATAGCAAATAAAGTTCATGTAACAACTGCGGATGCAAAAGCTTACTATAAAAAGCATTTCTTAAGTTTTAACCTTCCATCAAAGGTTAATGTCAGCTATATACAGTCAAATTCGCTCAAACAGGCTCAAGTTGCGTACAATTTACTTAAAAGTGGAAAACCGTTTGCCGCTGTTGCGCAAAAGTATTCAACCGCTCCAAATGCAAAATCGGGAGGAATTTTGGGGTGGATAAAATTTGAACAAACAACGCCTGCATTTAACAATGCCGCCTTTAGCCTTCGCAAAATAGGGGAGTATTCAAATATTGTTAAAGTCGGGAATAATTTTGATATAATAAGGCTTAATAATATAATAACAGGCAAGCCCAAACCGTTTTCTAAGATAAAGAATAATATTGTTGTTATGATGAAACAAAAAGAGGCGTCTAAAATTCTTAAAAGCTTTGTAAAAAAGTTAAGGGCTAAATCGAATATTAAATATTATTACAATAATTTACCAAACCTTGAAGCCGCACCTCAAAAAAAAGTTATTAAGGGAAAGAAATAGGGTTAAATCTTTAAAATATGGAGAGCATAATAAAAAAAAATATTGATTTTTTGATAAAAAAGGGTAAGATTTTTGCGTCTATAATTATTATTACAATAAGTGTATTCTTTATAATAAACATAATAAACGCAAAAAATGCAAATGCCGTAATAATAGATCAGGTAATTGCCGTTGTGAATAAGACTCCTATAACATTGTATGATTTTGCAAAGTTTAACAAGGCGGCGTTCAAAGAATACGAGCAGATGCAAAATCAAGCCTCCAGGGGTATTTTTACAAGCTCCGACTCCAGGGTAATGTCGAGAACAAAGGATGTTATTAATATTTTAGTGGATAAAATCTTACTGAAACAGGAAGAGGAAAAAGCAGCTATTTACATATCTCCGAAACAATTGAATGCTTATATAAAGGGTGTAGCCCGTGCAAATAACTTTACCGAAAATCAATTCTTCAATTTTTTAAAAAAAAGGGGCATTAGTAAATCGGCATATATTAAGCAGGTTAAAAATCACTTTATTCAAGTAGAACTTCTGAGGAAGGTTTACGGCAACAGGATGGTTATAACCAAAAAAGAAATGCTTGATTATTATAAGAAAAACATGGAAGAATTTAGAGGTATGCCTATGGTGGACTTGAAACTTATATTTTTAGCCATACCTCATAATGCAAATAAAGAGCTAAAGAAAAAAATATATGAAAAAATGTCGAAAATTAGAAATTTAGCCATAAACGGCAATGTCAGTTTTTCATCCCTTGCAAGAAAATATTCTGAAGACCCCTCGGAAAAAAATGGAGGAAGAATCGGCTATATTTATAAAAATAAATTATCCCCCAATTTTTCCAAAATAGCTTTTAGGTTAAAAGTTGGACAGATAAGCAGAGTTATAAAGTCTCCGTTTGGTTATACGATACTTAAATCTGTCGGAAAAAAAATGGGGGCGGTTAAGACTTTCAAACAGGTAAAACCCGAGATATTTACAATTCTTGAAAAACATAAAACAAATGAATATCTTGCTAGGCTTTTAAGAAAAGTTCGAGAAAATGCTTATATTAAAATCAAAATTCCGGTTTAACGATTAAGATAAGACGATTAAGTAAATAAAATTGCTTAAAGAAAGTAGCTTTATTGGCATTACAATGGGGGATCCTGCCGGCATCGGTCCTGAAATAGCAGTTAAGTCTGCGGAATACTTTATAAAAATTAACACACCAATTAAACCGGTTATTTTTGGGTCTTTTGAACATATTGATTATGTTTTAAAAAGTATAATCAAAAAGGATGTCCCTATAAATTTAATAAGCCGCGACTCTTTTCTTGAATATTTTTACAAAAATACCCATATCAATGTAATAGATTTGTCTTCCAAATCATATCAATCCGTGAAATACGGTGAAATTAATCCCAAATATGCCAAAGACGCCGAATCATTTATTTCTGCCGCAGTTGATTTTTCATTAGACGGGAGAATCTCGGGATTTGCAACAGCCCCGATAAATAAGGAAATGATGATAAAAGGAGGCGCAAAGTTCGGAGGACATACGGAACTTTTAGGGCATTTAACTTCCTCAAAAGACTTTGCAATGCTTTTTTATTCAAAAAAATTAATAACGGTTCTTGCGACCATCCATATTCCTTTATTTATGGTTTCAAAGAGCATTACAAGAGGGTCTTTAAAAAATATAATAAAAATTTCTATCGATTCGATTATAAACGATTTTGGTATTAAAAATCCTAAAGTTGCAGTTTTAGGTTTAAATCCGCATGCGGGAGAAAACGGGAAGATAGGGGTGGAAGAAAAAGAAATTATATCCCCCGTTATCATGGAATTTAAAAATAACGGCTTTTTTGTCGAAGGCCCTTTCCCGTCAGATAGTTTCTTTGCTAAAATATATAAAGATTACGATTTAATAGTTTCAATGTATCATGACCAGGCGTTAATACCTTTTAAACTGCTTTCTTTCGATAAAGGGGTGAATGTGACCATAGGGCTTAAAATCGTAAGGACATCGCCGGTGCACGGAACGGCTTATGATATTGCGGGAAAGAACATAGCGGATTATAGCAGTATGAAAGAATCTATAAAATTAGCTTACGAGATTTCAAAAAATAGAAATAGACTAAAATGAAAAGAAAAATAATAATAAAAGGTGCGCGGCAGCATAATTTAAAAAATATAAATTTAGAAATTCCAAAGGACAAACTTGTTGTTATAACAGGTCTTTCCGGTTCGGGAAAATCGTCATTGGCATTTGATACCATATTTGCCGAGGGTCAAAGAAGGTATTTAGAATCGCTTTCTTCCTATGCAAGGCAGTTTATGGAGCAAATGGATAAACCTGACGTCGATTCAATAGAAGGGCTTTCCCCCACCATTTCTATCGAGCAAAAATCCGTTAGCAAAAATCCTCGTTCCACCGTGGGAACTATCACCGAAATTTATGACTACTTAAGGGTTCTCTTTGCAAGAATAGGCGCGCCTTATTGTTATAAATGCGGTAAAAAAATAGAACCCAAGACTATCGACCAGATGACGGGGGCGGTTTTTTCGCATAAAATCGGCGAAAAATTAATTATATTATCACCGGTTGCTATTAATAGAAAGGGTGAATTTAAAGCTAAATTTGAGGAATATTTGAAACACGGTTTTTATAGAATATATGTCGATAAAAAGGAATATAATCTCGAGGACCCTATAACCTTAGATAAAAATAAAAAACATGATATCGATTTAGTTATAGATCGCATTCTTATAAAAGAGGAAAATAAAAAAAGGCTGGCGGATTCCATTGAACTTGCTTTAAAATTATCGCAGGGCGTTTTAAAATTAAAGTTCGAGGATAAAGAAGAAATATTAACCGAAAATTCTATCTGTTTGGATTGCGGAATAAGCTATGGAAAACCGGAACCTGCGGCGTTTTCTTTTAACAGCCCTCAAGGCGCTTGTCCTTTTTGCGATGGTCTGGGATATACAAAATATTTAGACGAGGACTTGATAGTTCCCGATAAAAGAATGTCGCTAAAAGAGGGGGCGATAACCGTTTTAAACAATTCCAGTCCTGTTTATAAAAACCAGATAATAAACGCATTATCAAAACATTATGGGTTTAGGGCTGATACGCCGTATGAAGATTTAACTTATGATGATAGGCAGGTTATTCTACATGGTTCCGGAGATGAGAAAATAAAATTTTATGATATTGTAACAGACAAAAACTCTTTTTACTTAAAAAAATGGGAAGGGATAATTCCAATGTTGGAGAAAAGCATAAGCGGTTCTAACCACATAATTAATGCTTACGAATTTATGAACCAAAAAGCCTGCCCTGAATGTCATGGTTTTAGATTAAAAAAAGAGTCTTTAAGTTATAAGATTAATAATATGTCGATTATAGATATTACTAATTTAAGCATTAAAAACGCCTTAAAGTTTTTTGAAGATGTAGGTTTAAATGAATATGAACAAAATGTAGCTGGTAGGTTAATCAACGAAATCAGAGACAGGCTAAAGTTTCTCGTAAATGTCGGGCTTGACTATCTTACATTAGCCAGACCTGCCCAAACACTTTCAGGAGGCGAATCTCAGCGAATACGGCTTGCCTCGCAGATAGGGTCTGGGCTTACCGGTGTGCTGTACGTTCTTGACGAACCGAGTATAGGGCTACATATGAGAGATAACGAGCGCTTGCTAAAAACCATTATAGATCTTAAGGATAAAGGAAATAGCCTCATTATAGTGGAACATGATACGCTTACAATGTTAGAATCGGATTTTATTATAGATATGGGTCCCGGGGCGGGTAAAAACGGAGGGTATGTGGTGGCTCAAGGAACTCCTTCGGAAATTATGAATAATCCCGAGTCGCTGACAGGCAAATATTTAAGCGGAAAAATGATCGTTGATATTCCTGGTGTAAGGAGAAAGCAGGATAAGAATTTTTTGGAAATAAAGGGCGCAAAAAAGAATAATTTAAAAAATATCGATATTGCAATACCGCTTGAAAATTTGATTTGCGTGACAGGGGTTTCCGGTTCGGGGAAAAGCACGCTTATAATCGATACCCTTTATGCAGCGGTTTCAAATTACAAAAACGGGATAAAAGATTTTAAAAGGTTTGAAATAGAAAATGTAGAAAATATCGATTTAATAGGTAGAATTATAGATATCGATCAATCCCCTATCGGAAGAACTCCGAGATCTAATCCTGCAACATATACAGGTATTTTTACATTGATAAGGGAGATATTCGCAGGAACAAAAGAGGCGAGGGCAAGAGGCTATAACCCCGGTAGATTTAGCTTTAATGTGAAAGGGGGCAGATGCGAGGCATGCAGCGGTGACGGGGTAAAAAAGATAGAGATGCTGTTTATGCCGGATGTTTATGTCGTATGCGATGTTTGCAAGGGAAAAAGATATAACAGGCAGACCTTAGAGATAACTTATAAAAATAAAAATATCTATGATATTTTAAATATGACCGTTAAAGAGGCTTATGAGTTTTTTGGCAACATACCGGCGCTTAATCATAAAATTAAGTTTTTAATCGATGTGGGGCTTGATTATATAAATTTAGGACAGCTCGCAACCACCTTATCCGGCGGAGAGGCTCAAAGGATTAAACTTTCAAAGGAGTTGTCAAGACAAGGTCAGTTTAAAACCTTATATATACTTGACGAGCCAACTACAGGTCTCCATTTTGACGACATAAATAAGTTGCTAAATATTCTAAATTTGCTTGTTGATTCAGGTAATACCGTCATTGTTATCGAGCATAATATCGATGTTATCAAATCATCCGATTACATTATAGATATGGGTCCGGAAGGCGGGGATGAGGGCGGTTATATTGTGGCATGCGGCGCTCCGGAAGATATAATTTTAAATGGTAACTCGATAACAGGTAAGTATCTGGCAGGCGTAATTAAAAACACACGGAAACATACGGCAAGATAAAGTTTGGAAAGGTCAAATTCGCTTAATAATTAAATATTTTGTATTTGTGAAGCGAAATATATCAATATTAAACGGATATAAAATTTTATAAAATATTAACTAAAAAAATATTGACTTTTTAATGTTATGGTGATAAAAAGTTATATTTAGTATTTAAATTTTATCAAATGAATTGGGTTTAAAAAAACAAACATGTCATGATAACACCTTTATAAATTAGTAAAATCTAGTAAAATCGGTTATTAAATCATAAGTATAAAACAAAGGGGGGTTAAAATGTCAAAAAGTTCGGAAGAGTCGCCTTCAAGGCGAACTTTTATGATGGTTGTTATTGGTTTAATCTCTGCCATAGTAGGGGTTGCTCTGGCGGTTCCTATTTTAGGGACGATTTTAAGTCCGCTATTTAAGAAAAGAGATATTGTATGGACTGAACTTAGCAAGGTTAGCGATTTAGAAAAAATTAAACCCTTAACGCCAAGGTTTATTCCTGTCTATTTTAGGGTTAAGGAAGGGTGGTCCATAAATACGCTTCCAAGACAGGTTGTAGTAGTTAAAGATATAACAGGTAATTTTTATTTCTTCTCAAATCAGTGTACTCACTTAGGTTGCCCTTTACACTGGGTTCCTGCAAGGGAAAAGTTTTTGTGTCCGTGTCACGGCGGTATGTTTAATGCTTTAGGTAAAGTTGTCGGAGGTCCTCCACCCAGACCATTATACAGGTGGGTTCATAAAATAGAAAAAAATACCGTATTTATTCAAAATAAGTTTGAAGATAATCCAAAGGATAGGGGGATCTGATGTTTAAAAAAATGTTTAAAAAAACTCAAGATTGGTTTGATGAAAGAATTGGGCTTACCGAAGTAATAAACGAATTTAACAACGAAAGAATTCCGCGAAGAGGGGGTTGGGCATATACTTTTGGAAGCCTTCTTGCGTTTCTTTTTACGATTCAAGTTGTAACGGGAATATTTTTACTGTTCTATTATGTCCCATATTTTCCGATAGCAAGAAATGCGACATATTATATAAAACACCATGTCCTGCTTGGCAATATACTTCTCGGCATTCATCTGTGGGGTGCGTTTACTATGATATTCTTCCTGCTTATTCATATGTCGAGGGTATATTTTTCAGGCGCTTATAAAAAACCGAGGGAACTTCAATGGGTCGTGGGTATGGTTCTATTCTCCGTTGTTGTAATACTGGGTTTAACGGGATATATGTTGGTCGGAAACGAAAACTCGTGGTGGACGATAAACGTTCTTACAAATGTTGCATCGCATACCCCGATTATCGGCGGACTTTTAAGGATTGTCGTTAAAGGCGGAACGGAAACATCCGTTATAACGATGCAGCACATATTTGCGGTTCATGTTTGGCTTTTGCCGATAGTTGTGATACTATTTATTCCTATACACCTATTTTTAATTAGAAAAACAGGTCATCAGGGTATGGCATTGGAATATAAAAACAGCAAATTACCCGACGACGACCCAAATAAATGGATTCATCCCGATGGAACCGTTCCATTCTTTCCGGATCAGTTTTTCAAAGATATGATAATTGCTTTAGGGGTATTTGCGGTAGTGTATATTCTTGCCATTTATGTCGGCGCTCCTATAGGACCAATGTATAGACCGCTTGCACTTAACTTTGCACCTGAGGCTGACTGGTATTTTCTTGCAAACGAAGAATTATTAAAATATTTCCCGGGTCACGGACTGATTATATTTTCAACATTCCTTGTTCCTACGATTGGATTTATAATATTGTTTGCACTGCCCTTTATTGACAGGGGACATGAAAGAAGTCCGTTTAAAAGACCCGCGGCGACGGTTCTGGGGATTTTGTTTCTCCTTTTGTTAGTTTATTTAACATTAATCGGCGGCGAACCGAAAGCGCCCGCTACCGTATAAAATTAAAAGAGGAGTAAATGCGATGAATTTAGGTGTTATCGATATAGTAAATCTATTTATAAATAGGTTAGCGCTGGGATTTATGGCGATTGCCTTTATATCCCACTACATAGGGATATTTAAAAAAGAGGACAGATATTTTAAGCTTGCAAAACCGCTTATTTTAGTATCTGTGATAATTGGCACAGTTCAAACGATACTTTACTTTTATTTTTTAAGCATCTTAAGAAACGGAATTCCAAATTTCTGGATACTTATAAATAAACTTCAGCCGGGAGTTATCGGTTATTCGATGGATTTTCTTCTGGTATTTCTGATTTTGGGGGCAATATATTATTCAGGGTTTAACAGTAAGGCATCGAATAAGCATCAAGGATGGAATGTGTTTATCGGAATTATGGCATTTTTGTTTGGATTTGCTTCCGATGTATTTTACACAATTTCCGAAAGTTATACTATTGGGCCAACACCGCCAACGCCGATAAGGACTCCAATGGTGTTGCTTTTAACAATAGAAAAAAATATTCAAATATTTGCTTTAGCAGGTGGCTTGCTGGCATTATGGGCCGGAATT
>JAJZYP010000061.1 GCA_021798015.1 bacterium | reverse complement strand
TATTTGCGTATTTGTTTTTTAAGCATACCGTATCCGCCATATATTGTCATTCGGTCATTACGGGGGTTTGCAACGCTTCATTGCCCGAAAGCGGAGCTTTCTTATCTTGCATTACTCCGTAATGACTATCTATAAACTACAATGACAAAATGTGAACTAAAAAACAAAATATAAAGTTAAATATAAAATTTAAAATAAAACGATATAAAACGATGGTCGTAAAAAATAAACAACAAAAAATACTGAGTGAAAAAGAAATTTAATTTTGAAATTATTTTCACGGCGTTAATTTAATTATTAGATATTTTTTTCTATTTTTATTTGACTTGTATTATGAATTATGATAATAATATATTATGATTAAAAAGAATAAAGGGAGGATTCCTTGATAACGCCGTATTCGATATTGAAAGACACGCTTTTTCCATTAGAGGAACTTCTCTCTAATGATGACATACAGGAGATTATGATAAATTCGGATGATAATATCTGGATTGAAGAAAAAGGGGTACAAAAGAAAACCGCAATTTCTATTAATAACGATATGCTTTTAGCTTCAATGGAACTGCTTGCAAGAGCGGTAAATTTGGAACTTACCGAAAAAAATCCTCTTTTAGAAGCTCGTCTCGAGGACGGCTCGAGGGTAGCAGGAGCAATCCCCCCAGTGTCCGACTACCCATGCCTTTCTATTAGAAAATTCTCGAGATTAAATCCCGATATAGAAGACTATGGACTTAAAAGCGAGATAGTAGAGACTTTAAAAAATATCGTCTCCGGAAAAAGTAATTTTTTAATAGCAGGAGGAACTTCTTCCGGCAAAACCACTTTTTTTAATGCTCTTCTTAAAAAATTAGATAAAACAGATAGAGTAATTATTATAGAAGACACTAAAGAGCTTAAAGTAGAATCTCCCAACGCGGTCCGGCTTTTAGCAAAAACAAGCAGGGACGTTCACGTAACGCAAAGAGATTTGGTTAAGCTTTCTCTGCGCTTAAGACCTGATAAAATTATATTGGGCGAAGTAAGGGACGCTTCCGCTTATGACCTTCTTTCCGCGCTCAATACGGGACACTCAGGCGGTTCGACTATTCACGCCAATTCCGCCGGAGAAGCTTTAATAAGGCTTGAAACGTTAGTTCTGCAGGCGCAGGTGGGCTGGCCTTACGAGGCCATAAAAAAGTTTATAGCGGACACTATTAATTTTGTCGTGTATTTAGAAAGAAATAAGGCTGGGCAAAGAACCGTAAAAGAAATAAAAAAAATAACAGGATATGACGGAGATTACCGTCTGGAGGATTTATGATTATCAGGCATTCAAAAAAAGCGCTTTTCATAGATGCCATGGTAGGGTTAGTTATTTTTATAATAATATATTTTGTGTTTGAAAGATTCTTAACAGGTCGCTTTGGCGTGTATATAGCCGGTTTTTTTATAAGCCTTCTCGCCTGTTTTAGTCCTTTTATAAAAGATTATTATAAATATAGGTTTAATTACCTTGAAATTTCTGAAGAAAATATCAGCGTCGTTGGTTTGTTTTCAAAGGTAATAATTCCTCTCGGCAAGTTTGCGGACTATAAGATTTATTCAGGAATTTACGAAAAATTTCTCAAGATTTACGACATCGAATTTTATACGGTAGGCGGGGAGACCTATTCTTTTCAAAGAATAGATAAAAAAAATAATATCGAGGATATTTTGGGTCATTCTGCTAATTCGGGAGGTAAATAATGCTTTATATTTGCGAAAAACCTTCTCAAGCGAAAGATATAGGCAAGGTTTTAGGTATAACCGGCGGAAAACCCGGATTTATGGAAAAAAACGGAGTTAAAATCACATGGTGTTACGGACACTTATTAAATTTAGTTCCCCCGGATTATTACGACGAAAAATATAAAAGCTGGACGGAAGTTCCGGTTATTCCTGAAAAATTTATTAAAACGACCGGAAAAGAAACCTCAAAACAGTATAAGGTTATAAAAGAGCTCTTGAAAAAAGAAACGGAGGTCGTAATAGCTACGGATTCTGATCGTGAAGGCGAGATGATAGCCAGAGAAATTTTAGAACGAGAAGGTTACGGCGGAAAAATAAAAAGACTGTGGCTGCACGCATTAGACGATTCGTCTATCAGAAAGGGATTAAGCTCTCTTTTGGACGGCGATAAAACTAAAAACCTGTATTATGCCGCATACGGCAGGCAAATCGCGGACTGGCTAGTCGGGATAAATTATACAAGACTTTATTCAAAAGGAAGTCTCTATTCTATAGGCAGGGTGCAAACCCCGACTCTGAAATTCGTAGTGGACAGGGATTTAGAGATAGAAAATTTTAAGCCTAAAACTTATTTTGAGCTCGAAGGCTTATTTAATAAAGAAATAGATTTTAAAGCTAAATGGGATAGTAAAGAGGGAGATAAAGTATTCGATAAAAAAATAATTGAAAATATTAAGCAAAAATTAGCGGTAGCTAAATCAGGGTTAATAACGGATTCAAAAAAAGAAGAAAAAAAGACCGTTTCCCCGAAACTTTTTTCTTTATCGTCCCTGCAGAAATTCATTAACCAGAAATACGGTTATTCCGCTCAAGAAGTTTTAAATATTGCACAGAGCCTTTACGAAACTTATAAATATACGACGTATCCGAGGACCGACTGCGAATACTTACCTGTTAGCCAACTGGAAGGCGCGCAAACTATTTTAAATAACGCTCCTTTTAAAATAGACTGTAAGCCGCAAAAAGAATACCAGTTCGACGATTCTAAAATCTCGGCTCATCATGCCATAATACCTACTTTAATTAAGCCTGAGGTAAATAAACTTAAGGAAAAAGAAAAAAATGTATTCTTAGAAATTTATAAAAGATATGTAAGCATGTTTTACCCGCCCTGCGTAACTTACGTAACGTCTTTAAATATAGACGTTAAAGGAGAAATATTTGCTTGCACGGGAACTCAAATAAAGGATTTAGGCTGGAAAATATTCTATAAAAGCGAAAAAGACGGCGGAGAACCGCCCGTGCCTTTTATAGAAAAAGGTCAAAGTATTTCTTTAAAGGAGCTTACTCTTTTAGAAAAGCAGACGCAGGCGCCGGCGAGGTTCACCGACAGTTCTATTTTAGAGGCTATGAAAAATGCGGGAAAGAACGTGGTAGATAAAAAGTTAAAGGATATTTTAAAAGACACGCAAGGACTCGGCACGGAAGCTACAAGAGCGAACATGATAGAAACTTTAATTAAAAGAGATTATTTAAAAAGGGAAAAGAAACAGCTTATTTCTACGCAAAAAGGACGGGATATTATACTTGCGGTCGCTGATAAATTAAAAAGCCCCGAGACTACGGCGGTATGGGAAGAAAAACTTAAATTAATCGAGGAAGGAAAATTTAATTTCCTTTCTTTTATAGAAGAAATAAAAAAAGATTTGCGTGAAAACATAACCGCTTTAAAACAAACAAACTTTAATCTTAAAGGAGTGAACATGGAAAAGGGAACTATACAATCAGCGGAGCTCATTTTAGAAGGCGCAAAATGCCCTTTATGCGGCGCAGGCGTCGTGAAATTTATAAAAGGGTATAAATGCTCCGAGCAGAAGTATAATAGCGAAACAAAATCACGGGAAGGCTGCCCGTTTGTCTTATGGGAGAGTTCTTTCGGTAAAAAAATATCGGAAAAAGAAGCCGTAAAGCTTTTAAAAGGCGAAAAAATACCGGGTAAATTTAAATCTAAAGCGGGTAAGGATTTTGAGGCTTTTCTATATTTGGAAGGAGGTGAACCGAAACTTGAGTTTTCTAAAAAATAAAAAAAAGAGGAATTATTTCGCCCTGAGCGCTTATATCTTCATTTTTTTAATCGTGCTTATAGGGGCTAAATATTTTATTCAAAAACAAAAACTTAAAAACATACTTAAAATAACAAGTACCGTTCAGGTCGGAAGGGTTAAGTATAAAGTATTCGTTGCGAAAACGCTCGGAGAAAAAAAACAAGGACTTATGAATGTACCCCAAATGCCCAGAAACTACGGAATGCTTTTTGTCTTTCATAAAAAGGTGGATTATCCTTTTTGGATGAAAAACACTTTAATGCCGCTAACAGTGCTCTTTATTTATAAAGATAGGGTTATAAATCAAATTAACATGAAACCATGCAAGACGCCCAAGTGTAAGTTTTATGAACCGTTTGTATATTATAAATACGCTTTGGAAATTGAGCAAAATGGCAGAAATTTAATCGGTAAAAAAGTTAAAATTGGAGGTTTGTCATGAAAAAGAAATTAATTTTTATTAAAGATGTTTTGCTGGAAGCGTCGTTACTCGTTTTAACCCAAATTACGGTTGCTAGCGCCCAGCTGCCATGGGATTCGACTTTATCGACTGTAGAAGGCGATATGACGGGTACCGTTGCGAAAATCTTATCGGTTGTGGCGGTTGTAATCGCCGGCGTGGGCTTTGCCCATTCAGAAGACGGCGGGTGGAAAAAAACGGGATTTAAGGTAGCCCTAGGCGTCTCCATTGCTATGGCAGCGGCGGCGTGGGTGGGCGTCTTATGAGGAAATCGCCGCTCCATTTCTCCCTTTTATGGCCTTTAACAGTGGGAGGAATAGATAGAAGCATAGCCATATTAATAGGGACGGCGACTATAGCCTTAACGGACGCAGCGGGGAGCTGGTGGCCTATCCCTATAGGACTCGGCCTGTTCTGGGTCTTTAGAAAAATATTCGAAAAAGATCCTTTTATCATAAAAATATATAAGAGATACTCAAAGCAGAAAGAAAAATATTATTGACCATTAGTCAATCACCCCGCTCCGTAAGGGCGGGATAGTTCACCATGAAAATTATTCAACCGTTTTTATCAAGGCTTTATTTTGAAGACCTTTATCTTTTTTATTATGAAGAAAGCTATCTTTATATCGGTTCTCATTTTCCGATATTTTCTGATAGTTCTTTGGCGGAAGAGTTTTTGATTGAAATTAAAAAAAGATACAATATCGGCGTTCAAACGGATAATATAAAAAAAATTAATTACCATAAAGTAAAATTGCTTTCTTTTGTAAATCTTTTTTCGCCTGTTATATATACTAATATAGACAGGAGAAACAAAAATAATGGAATCAAGTATTATTCGAAAAAAGAATATATACATTGTTTAATTGAAAAATAATAAGGAGGCTTATTCATGCAGGAAAAAAAGAATTTAATCAAAAACTTTCAAAATCAGGTTCAAAACAAAAAAGACGGATACATCAATTCTTATATAGAGAAAAATCAGAATATCGACCCCAAAGAAAGAGCAAAAATTAATAATTTTAAGATTAAAAAAACATTAAAGGAGGATAACTTATGGATTTAAAAGAAATCGAAGAGGAAATTAAAGAAATAGAATCTCAAATCTCAACTTTAGTTTTTAAGAAAAAATCACTTTTAAAATTAAAGGAAAATTCACTTAAAAAAAACGTAAGTAAAAATATTTCAAGAAAGATAGGAGGAAAAAACTATGGAAATTAATGGATTTTCAGCTTATAACGGCGGGTTTTCGGCGAAAATTTCAGACAGAAAATATATCGGCGTTATCAAAAGAGATAAATTGCCGGTAAAATTCAATAAAATCATAGACTATATGAGGCGGGAAAATTTAAAACAATATCTCGAGGATCCGCAAATCGTTTCCTCTTCTAATATGACGCTTATCGTCGGTCGGATTAAAAAAGGCGTTAATCCCGACGAAGTTTTTAAAAAAGACCTCTCCTATTTAAATGACTTGTTTAAAAAAGCTCCCGTTTTAGCGATGGAACCAAACGATAAATTAACGCCGGCGGCGGCCGGTTTTCCTAAAACGGAAGAGCGAAACCAGTTGGCTTATTCCGGTGGATTAATAAAAGTATCCGGCTCAGATTTAATAGTTAAGACAAACGATAAAAACGTGTTATTAGCCGTTACGGGAAAAGAAAAAACTCCTTCCGGAGAAATAAAAGTCCCGAATACCGAAGAAAATAAAAAGAAACTATTATTCGCTATGAACCCGAAAGCGGGAAAATGGCAGGTAGAAGGCGAAGAGACTATGAAGCATATGGCTACGACCCTTCATAGGCTTGCCGACATAATACCTTCGGTTCACTACGGCGAACTTACGCCGGAACTTGCCAAAAAAGGATTCGATACTTTCAAAGGGCATATATCTAATTCTTTAGGGTTAAAAATACAATGATTGACCTTAAAAAGTATCAAAAAGCAAATCTTAAGCCTTTGTCTTCCGAATTATTGCCGTATTTTTCTTTAGCAAAAGAAGACGTCGTCAGGTTAAAAGACGAAGGCCTGCTCGTGCTGTATAAGATAAGAGGAATAGACTCCGAAACGATGGGCACCGAGTCGTGGAGCTATTATGCAGATAGAATAGAAGACGCCTTAAAAGGTTTAAATGAAAACTATACGGTAGGTTTTTATTTAATCAGGAAAAGAAATTACTATTATCCTGAAATAGATTTCACTTCAGCCGTGTCTCGTTATATAGACGAAAAATATAAAGAAAGAATCTTAAGAAATAAAAATTATATAAATCATATATACCTATCGTTCGTTTACAGGGAAAAGAAATCTAATTTAAAAATATTTAAAAAGCTATTAGAAAAAGACGGCAGGAAATTAACCGAAAAAATAAAAAAAGCTTTTAGCGAAAACAAAAACAAGACGGAAATATTAAAGGAACTTAAGGAGAGGTTAAGGCGGTTCGATGCCGATTTGAACGGGCTTACCGAATCTTTAAGCGGACTTGGTTTATCGCGCCTTAAAGACGAAGAGTTTTTAGCTTCCCTTTATTTTTTAATAAATCCCGCGCGGGATTCTAAAAAAAAGGTGCGTCTTCCCGATTATGCTTTTCTCGACGAGTATCTGACAGATTTTGCGGCAGATGCCGACTATGAAGAGGCTATCAAATTAGACAATCAAGTTTACAAAGTAGCGAGCATAAAAGACTATCCTCAGGAAACTTATCCCGGCGTATTAGACGGACTCCTTTCTTTAGACAGGGAACTTAAATTCTCCTGCTCGTTTGCTTTTTTATCGAAAGACGCGGCAAGAAAAGAAATGCAGAAAAGAAGAAGGCACTATTTCGTGTCGAGAAAGACGCTTCTTCATCAGGTATCCGAGACTGCTACCGGAGAAGAAACGCAACTGATAGACCCGACCAAAATGAGTTACGTTTACGACGCCGAGGAATCGCTTCAAGAACTCGATATCGTCCGCCCTTTCGGAAATTCCACCGTAAATTTCATAATATGGGGAAAAACTGAAAAAGAGGTAGATGAAAATGTAGATAAAATAAAAGGAGTTATGATAGATAAGTCTTATCAGGTTTTAACGGAGACTCTAAATAAGCTTTCCGCGTATTTTTCGGCAATACCGGGAGGGGAAAAACTAAATCCAAGGGCTTTTATGTTAAGTCTTGGTAATTTTGTAGACTATATGCCGTTCAGAACGATACTTACGGGAGACAAATTTAATTCTCATCTTAAGGCTCCGGCGCTTTGCGCTTTCGAAACAAAACATAAAACTTTATTCTATTTTAATTTTCACGTAAAAGACGTCGGGCATACCGCTATTTTCGGACCTACCGGCGCCGGGAAATCCGTTCTTTTAAATTTCTTAGCGGCAATGTATATGAAATATAATCCGCAGATATTCTTTTTCGACTATGGATATACAGCGGAAATACTTTGCCGTGCGCAAAAAGGACTTCACGTGGATTTTAAACCCGAGAAAAGAACGTATTTAAATCCGGTTTCTTTAGTAACGACAAAGTCCGGCAAGAGCTTCTTAAGGGATTTTATGCAGGTATTATTAGAATCTTTCGGGTATTCTATGGACGACGAAGATTTAAAACAGTTGTGGAAAGCTATAGAACTTATCTCTCAACTTCCCAAGAACAAGCATGTATTGGAAAGTTTCTCAAGCATACTGCCCCAAAATCTGTCAGATAAATTGAGGCCGTGGACGACGGGAGAATTTCGGAACTATTTTAATAATCCCGTAGATATGCTTAACTTATCGAAATATACCGTATTCGAGATGAAAAACTTAACTGTAAACGAACGGGTAATAGCGCCGCTGCTTATGTATCTTTTCGAAAGAATAGACGCTTCGCTGTCCAGCCTGATTCCTACAATAATAGTTTTAGACGAGTCCTGGTTCGAACTTCAACATCCCCTGTTCGCCGGAAAAATGCGGGAGTGGCTCCAGACATTAAGGAAATTGAATACTATAGTGGTTTTCGCTACGCAGTCTCTTACGCACGTATCCGAAAATAAGCAGATGTTATCGAGCGTAATGGATAACGTCGCCACAAAGATATTCCTGCCGAACTTTAAAGCAAATACCGACGATATGAAAAGCCTGTATATTAATACTTTCGGACTCACGGAAAACGAATATAAGATGGTTATAAACGGTACTGCGCAAAAAGAATACCTGATTAAGCAGGAACATGTTACCAGAATGGCGCAGCTTAATTTAGACGAAAATATAATCGCCCTTATCCAGTCCGACGAATACGCAAGAAGGCTCGCAAAGTCCTTAGAGCTTACAGGCGGGAACGAGTGGTTTTTGGATTATGTAGACCACTATAAAAAAAGAACGCCCCTAAAAGATGTCGAAGATTTAAGCAGGTATTTTGTGAATTAAAATATGCAAGCGATTATCTTACGATACTTAAGGGACTGTATAGGCGACTGGAGAAAATAAAGAAAAATATGCTATAATTAGTTTATGGAGACTATAAAATATTATAAATTAAAAGATTTGCCGTTTAGTAAAAAATATTTCTGGTCGTATGATTTTAATAATGCCGAGCTGCCTTTATCTAAAATTATAGAGCAGTTAATAAGATACGGTCGTTTTGCGGATCATATAAATCTTTTTAGAGTTTTTCCTTATAACGACCTTGAGAGAGTTTATTATAAGGAAATCCGCCCGGTCATGAGCGGCGAGAAACCTTTTCGTTCTTATATTCCGACAAAAGGGGATATAAAGAATATAAACTATATGGATTTTTTATTTGGAGTGTTTAAAAATGTGGCTGCCTGAAACCGAAAAAGTATTAAATATTATAAGCAAAGAAGATAGAATAAAGGATTATGTTTTTGTAGGCGGTTCCGCTCTTTCTTTTTATCTTAACCATAGATTATCTGAAGATATAGACCTTGCGAGTCCTAATGAATTTTTAAAGATGGATGGACATATAGATAAAATAATGAGTAATATTTTTAATAAAGGATTTAATGTGGAAGAGAGCGTGGAATCTTCCGCTCATTCGGCATCTAAACGAATATTTTATATTAATGATGTTAAGGTGGAATTTTGGGCTTCGATTGAGAATGATTTCTTATCCACAGAAAGAACATCCCTTAAAAATAATCTTAACATAGCAAATCTTAACACGCTAATTGGCATGAAAACGGCTGTAATACATCGCAGGGAAGTTATAAGGGATTACTACGACATTTACGTCATAACTAAAGAATTTGGGTTAGAAAAAGCCATTAATGGAGCAGATAGGCTGTATAATAAGAAAGTGAACGGACGTGAATATTTTAAATTCGATGAAACCGATTTTTTCAAATATGCGGTTAATCTTAATGGAGTGGAAAGCGAAAGCGTGGATTCGGAATTAGCGCCAAAATATAAAATAAATAGAGGACAAATTGAAAGTTTTTTAAGAGAAGAAATTGAAAAATATACAATAAATAAATTTAATAGAATAGAAAAAGAGTTATCTCGGCCCAAACCCGAAAATAATCCTTCTATAATGCCGGAACCTCAAACCCCTAATCCCGATGCCCCTGCTCAAGATCTCAAGAACCAGCCGAAGCCTACAATAAAATTCCACCGGTAACCCTGCAAAAACCCCTACACCTATAAACTAATACCTCTTAAATACGCATAAAATAAGCATATTTTTTGTATACATTCTGCCTTTTAATCAGATGGTCGTGAGTTCGACCCCCGCGCGGCTCACCAATATTTTAAACACTTTCAAGGTATTCGGTTTTTTTCTTTTGTCCCTGCGGTAAAGAAACAGTAAAGTTTTTTTCTAAATCCTTATTATCTAATACTTTGACGGCATTTTGGATATGCGACGCCGCTAAATGACTATACCTTAAAGTCATAGTAATTGATTTATGCCCTAACAGCTCTTTGACGGTCGTTAAATCGACCCCGCCCATAACTAACCGGCTTGCGAAAGTGTGCCTTAAATCGTGAAAATGAAAGTCCAAAATATGCGATTTTTTTAAAGCGGCCGCAAAGCTCTTTTTAATATCGTAATAAGGCTTTCCTGTATCGGAATTTGCAAAGACTAAACCGCTTATATGCCTTACAAGCCCGGATAATGTATTATAAAGCGTATCGTTTACCGGTATTTCCCGCCTTTCGCCGTTCTTCGTCTTATCGAGCAGAATTAACCTGTTTTTTAAATCTAACCTGTCCCAAGTTAAATGCAGGATCTCCGATTTTCTCATTCCGGTATTTAATGCCGTTATCACGATAGGCTTTAAATAAGGCTCGCAATGCGATATAAGCCGGTCGGCTTCTTCCTCGGATAAATACCTTAACCGCTTATTTTGATAGTGTAAAATATCTTGTGTAAATTCTAATTGGCAAAATAGGCGTACCTCCTATATAATATTTACATCTAAAATAAACATTTAATAAGGAGGTTACGCCATGTTGATTAAAAGTAGTGTATCAGAATTAATGAATTTATTCAATCAGGTTAAAAAGATAGAAACGCATGCCGTTTCTGATCTAAAGTGTTCGAATTACTCTTAAACCGACGTAAAGGAAATGGCCTACAATTACGTGTCGGAACTTTTAGATATAGAACTTAAAGATCATCTAAAAAGGGACAGATACGCCCGTTCCGAAGAAACTGACCCTAATTACCGCAACGCATCTCCGCCTGCGTTAACGGCATGCGTTAACAACCGTGCAGGCGGAGATATTTATAATCGTAAATTCTGTATGAAATCTATCGGGGAAACGAATATCGTCGTTCCCAGGGACAGGAAAGGAACTTATAAGCCCAAAGTCCTTCCCCGCTTTAAAAGATACGAAGAATCTATAAAAGAAGATTTAACCCTTATGTATTTAACCGGCATATCCACTCGCTCGTTATCTCTTTTACCCAATAAACTCATCGGCAGGAAAATATCGCCTCAAGAGGTATCAAATGCCAATAGGGAACTAATTTCCGCAATAGAGAAATGGAGAAATAGGGATCTATCTGCCGAGAATATAAAATACATCTATCTTGACGGGGTTAATTTCCATATGCGAATTAATAAAATAGAAATTGTTCCGATACTTGTAGCCATAGGGGTGGATATTAACGGTTACCGTTCAGTGCTGGGTTTTCAGTCGGGGGATAAGGAACGCTTTTACGCGCAGCGTAGCGAGCAATCCGCCTCTTCCTGGCGGCAGTTCTTTAAGGATCTTAAAATAGAGGATTAAACGCATCTCCGCCTGCGTTAACGACGTGCGTTAACAGCCGTGCAGGCGGAGATATGTCCGTTAAGCTAGGGAATAATGGACGGGCTTGCCGGTCTTGAGAAGGTATTTAAGATAGAAACGCATGCCGTTTCTGATTTTATAATTCGGAAGTTCAAAGGTGTCAGGTTCATCTTGCAAATGTAAAAGCATGCCTTTTACGGTGTTGTCCAAAGTGCCATTAAAGCATAAAAAAGAGGTTGCGGACGATTTAAGGTCTATATTCTATGCATATTCTAAAGATAAAGCAATGGAGTTTTTTAATGATTTTAAGGATAAATACCGGCATAATTTTCCGTCCGCCGTTAAATCATTATCAAATTCAATAGATTCATCTTTAACGTTCTTTAACGTCTTTACCGGCATAAAAGCC
>JAJZYP010000060.1 GCA_021798015.1 bacterium | reverse complement strand
TCGGAATACTAACCTGCTTTATTATATCTTTTAAGGATTTTGCGGATTCAATCGTATTCACCGCAACTCTGACTATTTCACAGCTATAACTTTCCAGTTCTTTTATTTGGCGGACAGTGGAAAGCGTATCTTCCGTGATTGTATTTGTCATGGATTGGACGCTTACGGGCGCGCCTCCGCCAACTAAAACATCGCCGACTTTAACGGTTCTGGTGGGTCTTCTTTTTATCATTTTTGTTTTATATTTTTTGTATTTATAAATTTTTATTTTTGATTTTATTTTTGATTTTATTTTTATATAATTATTATATTATATTTATAAATTATAAAACAAATGAAAACTATAACCTTAATTATGTAATTTAACTTTTAATCAATAATAATTAATAATCATTAATCGTGAATCGTGTTTGAATTTCTTAAAAATAAAACATATAATATCGGCGGCGATAAAATAAGCCTCTATTCTATAATCTTATCTATTTCGATTATAATAATTGCATACCTTGCCGCCTATTTATTTTCATTTATAATCAAAAAGGAATTTAAAAAGAATGCCACGCTAAATAAGTTGTTCATAAAGACCGTAACAAGATTTATCAAATACCTTATAATAATAATCGGTTTTTTTATATCTTTTCAGGTTCTGGGAATAAACTTAAGCTCGCTTGCCTTTTTAGCCGGCGTTGTAGGGCTTGGCATAGGGTTCGGCATGCAAAACATTATAAGCAACTTTATTTCCGGCATTATTATACTGTTCGAAAAACCAATAAAGGAGGGGGAATATGTCGAAGTTGCCGGTTATGACGGAATTATCAGCGATATAAGGGCAAGAAGCACAACGATTACCACAAGGGACAACATCTCTATCATCGTTCCAAATTCCAATTTTATAACATCAAATGTTATAAACTGGTCGCATAAAGACCCCAAAATAAGACTGCACATACCGCTTGGTATTGAAGAAACCGCCTCTAAATTGGATCTGGCAAGAAAGGTTTTGCTTGAAATAGCCGATAATAACCCAGAGGTTTTAAAAAATCCAAAACCAACGGTCTGGTTTATTGGTTTTGGAAGCTCATCTTTCAATCTTGAGCTGATTCTATGGATAGCATCCCCAATCAGAAGGCACTTTGTTATAAGCGATATAAATTTTGAGATAGCCAAGAAATTCGCGGAATATGACATCGACTTGACATATCCATGGACAAACCTGATGTTTAAAAATGATTTAAGGATACAAAATGCGGATGCAACCAGCGGTATCCCTAAGCAAGACCATAATGATTGATACAACTTATTTTCTCTATTTCGTCTTAAGACTTAAAAGATAATAAGTTACAGCTAAAGCATCCCTTCTTTTCATTCTATAGGCAGGCATTGGCGGACGGGCGTACTTACCCTTCGGATTTAAACCACTTTCAAGAAACCGTACCATATCAACTTTTCTCCAACCTTTCAAAAGACCTGAAATATCGGGTGATTTCTTTGCCCAGAAGGGTACGGGATGAATTGACTTAAAACCCAGCACGGCGCCCTGAAGCCATTTATTCATAATGGGTCTTCCATGCATATCAATCGGCGTGTGGCAGTCAGCGCATTCAGCAACATCAGTTACGATATACTTGCCGCGGGAAACAAGGCGCGTCTTTCGCGCCTTTAAAGAACCTGCAAAAGACTCGTTTAAAAAGGAAAAAATAAATATGGCAATAAAAAAAATAATAATTAAGAAATAATTATTCGTTTTCATTACAATCTCCCTCCTTTTTTACATAAAAAATTAATCTATATGCACCTCTTATTTTCAATAATATACCAAAGTCCTAAAATGGTGTCAATATTATTTTTTTAAGGATTCTAAATAAGCGGCTATCTTTTTAATATCTTTAAGCGGTATGTAATTATAGGAAGGCATAATTACATAATAGGTTTTATCGTTCATACTAATTTTATCCCCCCTTTTAAAATGGGAATAGGGATCTTCAATCTGCTTTACCGTCCAGTTAAAATCAGGGATAATATTGCCGTAGTTAGATAACGAGGGACCCAAACTGCCGCCGACTCCGTTAATTGAATGGCAATCATCGCAATTATAATAATGAAAAAGGTATTTACCCTCGCTTCTATATCTGTTAGAACTTGCGGATGCAGGCTTTATAAAACCTAAAAAAAGAGCAAGCGTAAATATCAATGTTATTAATGTTATAGTTATAACTTTAACGTCATTTTTCATAAATTTATACTCCTATTCATACTTCTTAGCTTTTTGCCTCTTCATTATTTGCCGCCCGTATTAATCGTCACTTCAACCATCATCCCCGGCTTTAATATGTGTTTTTTATCGTTTAATATCATTATCCTGACAGGTAATCTATGGGTCACCTTAGTAAAAGTCCCCGAAGGGTTGTTTGTGGGAATTAAAGCAAACTTTGAGGTGCTGACGGAGCCGACGAATTTTACCACGCCTTTAAAAATCTTTCCGGGAAAAGAATCTACTGTAACTATTACAGGATCTCCTTTCTTAATATTTCCGATAACTGTCTCCTTAACATTTGCCGTTACCCAGACTTTGCTTAAATTATTTTCCATAACTATCGGCGTTCCGGGGGTAATATACTCTCCGATAAATGACATCTTTTCCGTTATTACTCCGTTAATAGGAGAATGTATAAATGTATTTTTATAATTGGCAAGGGCGGTTTTATATGCCGCTTTTGCAACCTTAACAGCTTTTTTTAACGGTATGAATGTGATTATCTTATTTGCGAAACTAACTCTTTTTACATAACTTGACATAAAATAATTCCTTTTTGCGGTACCTAAAGACGACACGGCGGAAATAAGCGCCTGTTTAGAAATTAAATATTGGGTATTTAATGTATCAAACTGCTGTTTCGTTATAAACTCCTTCTTAAAAAGTTTAAGCCCTCTTAAATAGTTTTTTTTGTCTAATTTATAAGTAAGTTTAGCCTTATGAAGATTGGCTAAAGCAGTCCTATAAGCTAATTTATTTAAATAGGAAGAATTATAAGCGTTTCCTATAAACTGCGCAACACTGCCGCCCGCACTAAAGAGTTTAGCCTTTGCCAATTTATAATTTGCCTTCGCCTGAAGCATTTCGGGGTAATAGGTAGAATCATTAATACGGGCAATTAACTCACCTTTTTTGACTGGCTCATTCTTATAAATATACATTGCCGAAATATTGCCGGGAACCTGGGTGCTAACGGAAACGATATGACCGTCCACCTCAGCATCTTCGGTATAAACATGGGTAAGCCCGAAAATATACCATCTTAAAACAAAAATACCGCCGATTATGGCTAATAAAAGTATAATGGAAGCGGTTATAATATTTTTTTTAGTAAATTTACTATTATTGGCAAATGCGCCGCCGTTTCCGCCCTCGCCTATTTTTTCGTTATCATTATCACCATTCATCTAGAAATCACCGTTTTATTCTTTTTTATTCTCATTATTATTTATAATTACAATATTTAAATAAAATTTAATTAAACTTATCGATTGTTAAACTTATAAGTTTCCTTTTAAAAGAACCTATGAGCCTTTTAATATCTAAAACGGATTCATAATAGTTTAACCTCGAAGCCAAAAGGTTATGTCTTGCGGTAGTGAGCTCAGCAAGAGCGGTAATAACATCCACACTTGTCGCAACCCCTGCTTTATACTCTTCTTCCACAAGCGTATAATTTTTTGAGGCGAACATTTCCTCATGTTTAAGCGCTATAACTTCATATTTAAGGTTTTGTATGTTATAAAAATCGGAAACCACCTGCGCTTTTAAATCTCTTTTTGACTGGACCATTTTATACATTGCCGAGTTAAAGGCGGAACGGGCCTTTTCTATCGATATAATTCTGGTCCCGCCCTGAAATATCGGCATGGTTAATATTACCCCCGCTGTCCAATAATTTATAGACCCTCCGGGTATAAAATGATTATCGGAGAGGGCATTATAACTAGCCTGAAAATTAACCTGAGGAATATATTGAGTTTCATAATACTGCGTTTCATTATTTGCGGCTTTCTTTGCATATTTTAAAGACCTTAAACCTGGATTATTTTTGTAAGCCAAAAAAATATATTTTTTTAATAGAGCCTTTTTGATAGTCGGTTCTGCAGGCTTTATAACCTTAAAATGACGACCGATACCAAGAATCGAGGCAAGTTCAGCCTTAGCTGATTTAAGTGAATTTTTAGCGCTTATTAACTCTTGCTTGGCGGCGTAAAACTGAGACTTTGCCTGAAGAACATCGGTAATTATGGCAAGTCCTGCCTTAAGCTTTGCCTCGGTAAGCTGAAGATGGGATTTTGCTTCGTTATAGGTCTTTATGTCGGCGTTAATTAAGCTAATGTCGTTTAAAACCGTATAGTAAGATGTGGCAACATTATAAAGGGTTGTTGCCGAAACATTATTAAGGTTCATTTTTGTCTGCGCAATCGTATTCTCGGCGGCTCCGTAAGCCGGAAGAGCGCCTAATTTAAGTATTGGCTGGTCTAGGGTAAAACTATATTCATAATTGGGATAAAAGAAAGCAAGGTTACTACTTGAACCCGAGCTTGAACCTGAGGAAGAAGGTGTGGACGGCGGAGTATTCAAATGGAACCTCTGGTCTTTATATGTGAGATTTATATCCGGCAGAAGCATGCTGATAGCCGTCCATTTTAAAAGGGTCGATTGGTAATAGCTTTCCTTTGTTGCCCTTATGGTGCCGTTGCGATGAGCCGCTAAGATATACGCCTCTTTTAAGGTAAGCACCTTTTCGGGCATGGCATGAAAGGCATAAACGGCTTTAATAGGCTTCATTAAATAAATCGAATACAATGCTATAATAAAAGTGAAAATTAAAGAAAGGATAAAACAAGATTTACTTTTAAGGTTATCTTTCATATTAATCCTTATTAGAAGACTTATATGTTATGTTTATATTATGTATGTTTATGTATATTATATTATGTATTATTATATACCACATTTGAACCTTACCACACAAATAGATTAAAATTCAGCGCATAAATTTTATTATAATGACTTTAAAGTCATAAGTCAACAATTTATTTATTTTTTTCTGTCAACCCAAATATTTGACAAAATAAAACAAAAATGCAATACTAAATTTACGTATTTATTAATTTTTAAATATTAAAACTTAACCCATTAAGTATAACCAAAGAATAAAGATAAATTTTAATAAATAATTCCAATGGTAATTATATCGATAATATCTTTTATCTTATTCATCGCCCTTATCGCCTCCGTAATTGTTTCCCTTGTGTATATAGCTAAACTTAAAGCGTACTATTCCGACATTATAACAAGCAACTCCAATCAAAACGACCAAAATATCAAAAATAACCTCATACTCGAAAACGAGCTTAACAATGAAAAAAACCTACATAATCAAACTATATCTGTATTAAACGATGCGAAAACTGAAATCGATAACTTAAGGAAAGAAAACACTATCTATATAGCTAAGCTCTCCGAAGTGGTCACTAATAACAAAAATCTTGAAGAAAGAATACTGACTCAAAAGACAGATTTTGATTTAAGATTAAGTAATCAAAAATCGGAGTTTCTGGAGCTTGAAAACAGGTTTAAAGAAGCGTTTGAGAACCTTTCCGCAAAAATATTAGAGGATAAAAGCAAAAAATTTACCGACATTAACAAAGAAAACTTAGACGGCATATTAAAACCTCTGTCCGATAAGATTAAAGAATTTGAAAAAAAGGTCGGGGATACTTATGTCTCAGAGGCAAAAGAGCGTCATTCTCTAAAAAACGAAATATCTAAACTGATAGAAACGCAAAACAATATGAAACTTACAACCGAAAACCTCACCAAAGCGTTAAAAGGCAATGCAAAGGTTCAAGGAAATTGGGGAGAGATGGTTCTGGAGACACTATTGGAATATTCAGGCTTGATAAAAGGTGAACAGTATGAAACGCAAAAATCCTTTAGTATAGAGGGTGAAAGCGAATCTATTAAAAATTTAAGACCTGATGTCATAATTCATTTGCCTGAGGAAAGGAGTTTAATTTTAGACTCAAAGGTATCGTTGACGGATTACGAAAAGTATGTAAACGCGGAAGAAAATGATGAAAACAGAAAAAATTATTTAAAAAACCATATTAATTCGATTAAAAAACATATAAACGAATTAAGCGGAAAAAAATACAATACGGCTTTGGGCGATAAATCCTTAGACTTTGTTATTATGTTTATACCGATAGACTTTGCCTATACCGTTGCATTAAACGAGGATAAAGCCATACTTAGCGAGGCTTTAAATAAAAACATAATAATTGCCACCCCGTCCGTCCTTCTTTTAATGTTGAGAACGGTGGAAAATCTTTGGTATCAGGCAAATCTTAATCGCAATGCCGTCTTCATAATGAACGAGGCCGGAAAGTTATATGATAAGTTTATTAGTTTTACCGAAAGCATGCAGGATATTAAAACGGGTATTAACAAAACAAGCATGGCTTATGATAATGCAATAAAACAGTTATCTCAGGGGAGAGGCAATTTAATAGATAAGCTCGAGGGAATAAAAAAATTAGGAGTTAAATCCGTGAAATCTTTACCCGAAAAAATAGAATACGATAAGTTTGAAAGGGAGTAGAAATTGTCACTATGGAGACAGAGTTATTTAAAATTATTAAATATAATTAAAATAATAAATCTTAAATAATAAAATTAAAAAAATGGAGGTTAAAAAATGAAAAAATTAGTTTTAGCGACAATGGCAGTTTTTATGCTATTAGGAATAACAATGGCAGGAAATGTCAATGCATTGGCTTATTCCGGGATGAACAATAACAATATTGCAAGCATGAGCAATATGAAAAATGCCTGCGGTAAAAAGAAATCTTCGATGCAAAATTCCGGCGGTAGTAAGAAGATGTCAAATGCCTGCGGTAAAAAGAAATCTTCAACGATGTAAGCGTAGAATATTACCGGTATAGATTTAGATTAATTTCCGTTTTGTTATCGCGCCGGAGTGCGTTCAAATGTATCGGAGATTAATGCTATAATGCTATACCGGTTTTTTATTAAAGTTTTATACCTTAAAGGTGAATTAAATGAATAAAAGTAAAAGTAGTAAAATAAAAAAGGTTGTGTTTTTGATTTTATTCCTTGGACTGGTCTTGTCGGCTTATGTTCCAAATGCACAGGCTAAGGTTGAAAAGGCCCCTGATTTTACACTGAGAGTGTTAAATTCTTCAACTTCCGGATACACCGATTTTTCTCTTAAAAATTACAGGGGACATGTGGTTATAGTTAATTTTTGGGCGACATGGTGTCCACCTTGCAGGCATGAAATACCGATGCTTGAAAAATTTTATAATTCGTACAGGAAAAAGGGGGTAATTGTCGTCGGAATAAATATCAATAGTAATATGTCAGGGGTTAAGTCTTTTATTAAACTTTATGATATGACATATCCCGTCGTTTATGCAAGTTCTAACGTAATAAGTAATTACGGAGGTATAAACGAAATACCCCAAACATTTTTTATATCGAAAAGCGGAAAGATTATGTTTCACTGGATAGGAGAGATTTCTAAAGAAGCGTTATACGGAATTACAAATAAACTCTTAGAAATAAATTAACAGATAGAAATATTATCTTTAAATATTATCTTTTTCCTTTCATAAGGAAACTCTTGTATTGAATACATCGTGAATAGATAAGGCAAATCCCTTCATAATAGGTGTCCTTACTTTATCTCCAGGGTAATAGGTCGAATAAAACTTAAGCTTAAATTTATCTTCACTTAATCTATAAACTATAATATCGTTTTTGTCGGTGTTGATTTCCCAATATTCCGATATGCCGCTTCCCCCATATATCTCCTTTTTTGAAGATTTTGTATTTTTATCCTGAATATCAATAACTATATCGGGTACTAAATTTATTCTTGATATTTTTAAGCTATTGCCCTTTTCCTTATTTATCTCGTTAAAATTCTTATTCATTTCGCTATAATACATGGCAAAAGGCTTTAGTAATTCTTTTTTGCCTGAAGAAAGCCCCAGTTCAAGCTCAAAGTCATATCCAAAACCTTTTGAAACCTGAAATAAAACCAATCCATGAGATTCCCCTGCTTCTTTTTTATTTTTAAAATAGTTATCGAAAATTAACTTTATCCTGTCTGCGATTTCATTTTTATCCATTAGTTTTGTGCCTCCAAAGAGTTTTTAGTTTCTCGTTTTTATATAGTATAGTATCTTATTTTATTCCAGTCAATTGGGGGGGCTAATACAAGAAGATGTTGGAGAATTTGTTTTTGCCTTTGGTAGCGCGTTTTCATATTATGTTTTTATATTATCTTATTTATTTTATTTAAATTATAATAATCTTCATAAATTTTAAGCCTTGTATGTATAAGATGTGTGAGAAGTTCTGTTTTTATATCTTCTATTTGAAATTCATTAAAAAACATATTAACCTCAAGTCTTCCGTATTTTTCCAGTTTTCTTTTGATGTATATTGTTGGATACCAGAATAAAAAAGCTATTACATTTGCCTCTTTTTCAAGTTCCGTTTCATGAAATAGTGAAAATGGGGAGTGGTAAAGCAAATTTAAATTATGGTGATTTAGCAAGAAATGTCCCAACTCGTGTCCTAAAAACAGGGTGAAAATATTTTCTTCTTTGTCGGGATTGTAATAAATAAACTTTTCTTTATTTAAAACAAAACTTTTTGGATAAGGAATGGTTTTATCTATTATTGTGTTTATGTCAATGTCCTCGGCTATTGCAAGTAAATCTTCAGGTATCATTCTTATTTTATTAAAACCTTTAATTTTAATCTCAAGATTATTAATGATTTTAGTTAAGTTCATAATTATTTTTTATATTTTATTCTTTTTTATTTTATTAGTTTTGCCGGTATCTTTTTGTATTTTACTTTGCCATTTAGAAATGAAGTCTGTAAACTCCTTCCAGAGGGTTTCTTCATCAATCTCTTTTCTGATATATTTATCTATCGCATCATTCGATTCTAAAATGCCGTTAAAGCCTAAAACAGTAAATCTTTCTCCGCTATTGAGAACATAATCGCATGCTTTTTGCCACATAAATTTGGCTCTTTTGATTGAATTTAGCTGGAATTGATTGGAATTGGCTTCGGAGGCGACTTTATGGAAATAACTTTCGGCATAAAGCATGTCTATCATTTCCATAACTTTCTTTTTGTCTGTGGTGGACAAAGCATTATATTTTTCGTAAATATTGTTTGAATTATCACTAAAAAAATATAATACGGGGACTTTTAAGGCATCCGCAAGTTTAATTAATAACCTTGTATCCGGGAATCTGACTTCCCGTTCAATCATAGAAATATATCCGGAAGTTGTATCTATCTCGTTAGCAAGTTCAAGCTGGCTTAATCCTAATTGCTTTCTTCTTTCTTTTATTTTAAACCCAGTCGATTTTATTAATTTATTTTCACCGGTTTTCATTTTTAGATTTTATTTTTTTATATAACATAATACAAACACATTTGTTTAATTAATATTAGAATATGTTTGTCAATTATGAAAAACAGAATTGACTTTTTAAAACAATAGTAATAATATTATAAACATATAGTTTAATTTGTGGAGGAAATGTGGGTATAAGAGAATTAAGGCAGAGTATTGGATTCTCGCAAGCTTCACTGGCAAAAGAACTCGGCATAAGCAAAACAGCTATATCTCACATTGAAACAGGCAAACGGAGATTGCCTCTCAATATAGCCTTAAGGCTTATTATCTTTTTTGGCAGCAAAGGTATAAAGCTATCCTTAGATGATATGTACCGATCTTTACCGTAAGTTACTATAGACAACAAAATTAAAATTATAGAGGAAGTGTCAATTAACAATGTTTCTCAAACTTTAAGGAAATACGGGATAGGCCGGATGCATGGCGGACGGCAAAACTTACGAAGAAGCCGTTAAAAATATTCATGTAATTACCTGCGAATGGATAGAAACAGCTATGGAGCTCGGCAGAGAGATACCTGCCTCAAAAGGCAGGCTTATATACGCTTAGAACTAAGTCTCCACAAACTTTAATTTAAAATCGAAGAACCTTATATTATATGCAGTTTATAATGGGGTGGATGACAGGTTTTGAACCTGCGACCACCTGAGTCAGAGCCCTATAACTGCATAGTTTAACTTATTAATTTTATTTAATAATTTGAACTTTAAAAAATATTATGTATGCGAAATTATATTTTTATAGCTTTAGCAGCGGCAATCGGAATAGTTATAGTATAGCCATGTAAATCAATTCTGTCAAGCCCTATGTTTAAGCCCTAATGCGAAGATTCAAGGTATTAAACTTTTACCAAATGTCCGATAAATGTCCGATAACAAATTATTTTACGGGTTCATATGTTCTTAGCTTCTTAGCGCCGGTCGCTATTAAGACGTTCTTGTCCACAAGTTCCCGTAAATCTCTGTAAAGGATTTTTTTTGAGACATCGGATATTATTCCTCCTAAGGAAGATAAATTTGCGCTTTTTTTCTCTTTTATATAAAAGGCTAATTTTATCTGCCTCTGGTTTAATCCTAATTTTTTTAAATTATCTTCGGAATAAAAATCAGTTTTCTTATAAAAATATACCGAAAAACCGCCGAATTCTTCTTTAAATTCCGGTTCGGGCAGTCCTGCTTTTTTACGATATTGCGGTGGGTGTCGTTTAGGTAAAGATGTACCTTCGGCCAGGAAGTATTCGGAATTTTATCGTTCCAGGTAGCCCTTAGGATTTCAGCGGTGTAAAGATCTATTATAATTTCCCTCCCGGCTTTTAATGCTGCCTTGTATACGGTTGCAACCCTGTCTATATTCAAGCTGGAGCAGGCTACGAGGGAAAGCCCCTTTGTTTCTTTCATGAATTCCACCATTGCCCCTTCAAGCGAAGCCTCGTCGGAATAAAGGATTTTATCCGCGCTTTCCCGCAAATTTGTCCCTTCGACCAGAAGAACGTCTGGCGCAATGAACTTATCAAAGACAGTTTCCATCATACGCTTCTTCCTGCCGTGGAACCTTATATCGCCGGTGTAGAGGACGGAATTACTGCCGTCGGTTATATGAAAGGCATGTGCGTCGTAGATGGAGTGGTCAACAGGTATAGGGGTGATGGTGAATGGCTCAAGGTTAAATTCTTTTCCGTCCATAAATGTTGTAATGTTTTCGAGGGGGATATCGACCTTGGAGAAAGGTTTAATGACCTTAAGTATCTCGTATGAAGGCTTTCCGGTAAAAACAGGAATTCCTTCCGCATTTTTAAGACTAAGGAAATGGTCCTGGTGGGCGTGGCTTAAGAGGATTCCAAGTATGGTTGATTTGTTGGATTTCCTGATTTTATTAAAATCTATCAGTTTTGGTTTTTTTATCCTTATCCTCAAGCTCTTCCAGGGGAACACCGGCGTTAAGAAATATTGATTTACCTTCCGATGTAATCTGGATGCAGTTACTGCCTATTTCGTTTGCGCCGCCGTGTATTGTTATATCCATATAAGCCCTTGTTATTCTTTTCTATACCGTTCGGAACTTTTAAACCATTTAGAAAGGCCGCTTACGTTTTCAGCCTGTTTCTCGGCCCCCCTGGTGCCGATGATTCCCTTTATACCAGTCGTGTACCAGCCTCTTTTTACCATGTGGAGCTTTACCAGGATGCCGACCGCCTGTTTCAGCCGGATTGTGTAACGGGGGTCATTTTCTTTAAAATAGCCGTCGATATAATTCAGATTTTCAAATTCACGGACCACGCCGGCAAGGGCGGGGCGGTCATGATGGATTTCCGACTCCTCCATTCTTCTTATCCTTTCAGGGTCATTAAAAAAATCAATGACTTTTTGAAAATCGAATTTTCTTTTTATTGTGGATTTATTATCATCCTTTCTCATACCATAGATATCGGGAAACCTGGCTCCAAGCCTATCGTTTCCAAATTCTTCGAGTGTAATGATATATGAAGGGTCAGATATTAAATCATTCATTCCTTGCTCCTTATGAGAGAATAATTTACACGGTTAAAATTACAATGTATTAATATTTAATTATCACACCTGAAAAAGTATGTCAAGCATTTTTTTTTAAATTTTTTTTAAAAAAACCACTGAAAGACACGGTTGTCCGCCTTAAAGGATCAAGGACAAGGAAGCCCGGCAGGTCGTTTCCAACGAA
>JAJZYP010000059.1 GCA_021798015.1 bacterium | reverse complement strand
TCTTTAAAAGGTATTAGCCTTCTTTTTTCTTCCTCTACCTTTTGATTTTTAAGTTCGTTGATTTCAGAAATAATAACCTTAAACATCTGGCGTAATTCTTCTATTTCCTGATTTTCTCTATTTAAATTTTCAAGACCTAATGGCTGGGAAGAATATTGAGTATTAGTTTCCATTTATATATTCCTTTAAAATTAACGACTTAATAATATATTTTGAATAAGCAACCTGAATTTTTAGAATCTTGTCCATGGGGTTTTTCCTTGATAACTCTATATCTCGTTTGTATTGCAGTATCGCGTTTAAAAGTTCAGGATTGATTATTTTTTTAGTTTGCATTTTTAGCCTCAAAATCGGGCGGAAATATTAAATCATTTGCGGACAAATTCGTTCTTTTGCAAATTTCCAACGCTAATTTCCTCGACGGATATTTTCTATAAGATAAAATATGAAACATATATGGAATAGTTATATTTAATTCGTTTGCAAAATCGGTTATCGGTATGCCGTTTTGAATTAAATATTTTTTTAATGGATGCATTTTATTTTTTTTCATAGTATCTCCCCTTTTTCAACTGTATGTATATATACTAACTGCATATGAAAATATTATCTAATAATTCTTTGTTTGTCAAGTAAAAAAATAATATAATAAATTTTTATTAACTTTCTGTATATATAGCGAAGTTATATATATACTGTTAGACTATTGCATATTGAAAATTTTTAATATATAAATAAAAAATGAAAAAAACGGAAGAGTTTAAAAAATATGACAAGGAATTCGGAGATAGACTGCAATATTTAATTCAGCAAAAGAAAATTCCGTTAAACAAAATAAGTGAAGAAATCGGCGTAACGGATACGTTGATTTACGATTATAAGAAAGGGAAAAAGAGTTTATCCGCTTATAGAATTAATAAAATAATAGAAGTCTTAAATCTTACAAGCAATGAAATATATTACTTATTTCAGGACGGCAAAAAACCTGAACGCATAAATAATATTTCCTGTCTCCCAGAAACTCAAGCTAACAACTTAAATCTCGATAAATCAAAATATCAGGCTATCCCCGTTTATTCTTTCGCTGGCGCCGGAAAATTTATTAATTTAACCGAAATAGAACCTATCGATACGCTTTTAGTTCCAAAAGAATTTATTAAGAAAAAGTTAGCCGTCGTAAAAGTAATCGGGCCGAGTATGGAGCCATACATAAAGGACGGCTCTTACGTAGGAATCGATTTAAACTATAGGGAACTTGTATCCGGATATATTTATTGCGTAAATTTAGATTATGAAGGCGCCCTTATCAAATACGTCATCAAAGACAGGAACGGCATAACGCTTAAATCGGAAAATCCTAAATTCCACGATATATTTATTAAAAAAGAGGAAATTGCCGATGACGATCACTTTGTAATTGGAAGAGTCGTCTGGGTGTGGCAGAATATATGAAAATAACTCAGAAGATTTAATTACGGTAATTAATACAGGTAGAGTAAATAATATTTAATGAATAATATATAATATACGAAAAATATTAATTGATATCAAGCAAAAATAACATTATGCTATGATTGCTAAAAAGAATTAAAGATAACAATTAAAATAAAACAAGAATAAATCAAAATGATAAAGAACATTGAAATTAAAGATTTTAGACAATTATCAAATCACACCGTTACCCTCGGTAGATATTTAACAATCATTTCTGGAATTAATATGACTGGAAAATCAACTTTACTTGGAATGATAGGTAATTCTTGCGAATTGATATTATCTAAAAGAACTAAGGGATTATTTAAAACTAAATTTCAGACAAATTTTAGTGAAATTTTTAAGGGTTCGGAAAAATATGATAAATCTGGATCGGAAAAATTCAGGGTTAATTTTTGTTATGATGATTTCTCAGCTATAACCGATTTTAGAGATTTTAGGGTAACATGGCAAACATTAGAAAATCACAAAAAGAGATTTAGGGTAATTCCATACAAAGCAACAAAGATAGGAAAAAGGACTTCGAAAAAAGAGAATAAATTTCAATGGCCTGTTACATATTTAGGGCTTTCAAGATTATATCCAATAGGAGAATCAACAGAAATAAAAAGCAAATGTATTGAATTCAACGAAGATGAAACAGAATGGTTTATAAATACTTACAAAGGTATATTATCGATATATGACGAAAATATTGAAAGCATAGAATCTATAAGAATCAGTGAAACCTCAAAAAAAGAAGGAATTTGCGTTTCAACTACAACTTATGATTATTGCTCAAATTCAGCTGGACAAGATAATATTGGGCAAATTTTATATGCTCTACTTTCATTTAAGCGCCTTAAAGATTTTTTAGCGGATAAATATGAAGGCGGTTTGATCCTTATAGATGAAATAGATTCAACTTTACATCCAATTGCTCAAAATAAATTAATAGATGTTCTTATTAATGGGAGTAAGGAATGGAACCTGCAAATAGTTTGCACCACTCATAGCTTAAGTTTGCTTGAATATGTTTGCTCAAAAACAAATTATAATGATGAAAATGAATCGGTAAATAATATCGAAATAGTATATTTTTCTAATTCAAATAAAGATAAAAAAATAGAAATAGAAAGAAACCCTAAATTTTATAATATTAAAAATAACTTAATGATACAATCGGTGGTTCAAAACGCATACCGTATAAAAATATATACCGAAGATGCGGAAGCCAGATGGTTTTTAAGTAAGCTTTTAGTAAACTTTACTGCAAACATAGAGATACTTGATGTTAAATTAGGGTGGACAGAATTATTATCATTATATAAAGGTGATCTTGAATATTTTTCTAATGTTCTAATCATCCTTGACGGGGACGCTTCTCGAGAAGAAATTAATAAAAAGTCTACTATTGGTAAATATAAAGCATCTAATATAATTCAATTGCCTGATTTTAATAAGTCACCTGAAAAAGTTTTTTATGAATACGTCACAAGCTTAGATAATCAACATCCGTATTGGGAAAAAAGCAATAAATTTGGCTTTAATTATTTATATTTTAAAGAGCATAATCCTCTAAGGGATTATAGTTCAACTGACCAAGAAAAAGATAATATTAAGAAAAAAAGAGAGTATTATAAAGAATGGTTTAACGAACATCTTGCGGTTTTTGAGCAAACCAAGTTATACGATTATTGGGAAAAAGATAACAAAATAATTGTAGAAAAGTTTATAAAAGAGTTTAAAGAATCGTATAATAAAATCGCCAAAAAAAATTTTATGTCTGAAATACCCGATTAATCACTATATTTTAGAGTATCCCGAAATCCTTAATGAATATTAAAAACATGGCGCAATTATCCGGAAAAATTAAAAGCATAGATTATAAAAAAGCACTTACAGAAAACTTACCGATTTGCGGCGGCGACGACGTAAACGCTTGGGCGGCTAAATGTTGCATTAATTACGAAAACTGTACTTATGCTGTGAGCAAATGGGTTTCTCCGAAAAGAACGAGGTCGTATCCATATTCAAGGGTTTACGACACACTTAGTACTTGCGGCGGAAAGGTTATAACCATTATTCCCATAATAAAAGATGAAGGGCTTGACGGCGATATGGATTATCTTCAGTGGGATACTATTTCGCTTATGAGCCTTCTTAACGTATATGTAATAATAGCATATTACAACGAGGCCGACAAAAACGATAGAAAAGGTAGGAAGCCAAATAAAATAACAAATCAACGGTTTGATTCAAGTTACGTTGTCAACAAACTTAACGAATTGAATTCTTACCATTCTTCCGCCTTACATTGGAACTTAAAACAATTAGAAAGGGAAAATTTAGAATTTTTGCTTAACTTGTCCATAGATGGCTATAAAAATATATCGAATAAACTTTCGATAAAAATACACGACATCTCCAATATACAAAAATTTAAAAATAAAATATCGGAAGCGAGAAACAGCTTTATGAATTTATCGAGAAATAAAGCAAAACAAGCCCAAAACAGAGAATCTTTAACTATTCAACCTAAAGAAGCCCTAAGTAACGGGGAAAAAATGACGATAGAAATAGAAAACTACCTCGGCGGAAACTATTATTTAACAGTAGATGACGTTATAATAAAAGATAAATATTATTTAATTGAAAGCAAACATACTAATTCAGGTTTATTACCGGCTTTGGACGATATAAAAGACGGCTTGTTAAAAATGTTTATTTTTTCCAATATCGACGAATTAAAAACTAAAGAAGGTTCGGTTAATTTTAAGCCAGTTCTTCGTTTGACGTCGGAAAAATTGCAAGGCAAAATTGAAGAAAACTCGAGCGAGAAATCTTTAAATTCTTTTTTTATATGTAATAATTTTAACGAATCCCAAAAAAAATTGATTAAAACCTTAATAAAAGAAGCCAATATGAATAATTTCGGAATATTAGTAGAAAAATCAAGTATAGGAAAAAACTTATGAATTCTTTTTCGCAAAGATATGGATTTAAACCTATTAAAAATATAATACAAGTAGATAGTATGGATGAAGATCTACGGACTAGCTTATGGAATATCCTAAAAATGCTTTATTGGGAGGAAGCCGAGCAAGCATTTAATAATGGCATAGCTGATGTTAATGATTATAATTATAAGCAATTCAAATACTTTTTTAAGCTAATATGGTTGAATTATTTTAAAAAAGAACTTCCACATTTGTCTTACAGTTATTCCCTTTCAACAATATTGGAAGATATTCATAAATATTTTTTTAGTTGTCAATGGTATGAAGTATACGATTTTATTGAATTTATAGCTAACAAATCTGACACTTTATTCCAAGATAAAAAATTCAAGCAATATTGTAATGAAATATTAGAGCGTGAACTATCTGCATACCGCTTTGTCGATAAACAAATAATCAAAATCACTTCTGAAATAGAGATTGCCGAAATAGAGGAGGCTTTAAAAAACTCCGAGCCTTATAAAACGGTTAATACCCATTTACATAGGGCTTTAAAATTACTTTCGGATAGACAATCCCCTGATTATAGAAATTCTATTAAAGAATCGATATCCGCGGTAGAATCAATTGCTAAAATAATAACGGAAGATGATAAGGCAACGCTTGGAGATGCCTTAAAAAAAATAGATAAAAAAATTAAAATCCATAAAGTTTTAATTGAAAGTTTTTTAAAAATTTACGGTTATACAAACGACGCAGACGGAATAAGGCATGGTTTGATGGAAGATTCCAACCTTGACTTTGAAGACGCAAAGTTTATGCTTGTTTCTTGCTCTGCATTTGTTAATTATCTTATTGTTAAAATTGAAAAAGCAAAAATACAGGATATCCCAAATGATTAAAAGTCCGTTACGTTATCCCGGCGGTAAATCAAGAGCGGTTAAATATTTATCGCAATTTATACCGAAATTTAAAGAATTAAGGGAGCCGTTTTTTGGCGGCGGTTCAGTTTCCTTTTATTACGTCCAAAACAACCCTTCCGCCGCATTCTTTGCAAGTGATCTTAATTACGAATTATATTGCTTCTGGAGCGAATTAAAAAAATCCAAAGATAAACTGATTCGGGAAATAACTTTTATAAAAGAATCTTATAACGACGGCAGGAAATTATATAAAGAAATAATGGAAAGAAGAAACGACGATTTAACCTGTCTACAAAGAGCCATCGATTTTTTTATTCTAAATAGGATTACATTTTCCGGTATAGCCGACAGCGGCGGTTATTCTGAACAGTCTTTTCATAAAAGATTTACGGACTCTTCGATAGAAAGACTGGAAACGGCTTATAACATTGTAAAACGTATTGAGTTTTCCAATTCGGGATACGAAGAATTAATAGATAGACCCGGAGAAGACGTATTTATTTTTTTGGATCCGCCGTATTATTCAACTACTAATTCAAAGCTGTACGGTAAAAACGGGAATTTACATACTAATTTTGACCATATAAAATTCTTTGAAACGCTTAGAAATTGCAAACATAATTTCTTAATCACTTACGATAATAATGAGTTTATAAGGGATTTATGGCACGGCTTTCACCAAATTCAATGGAAATTGCAATACGGAATGAATAACTACAAAAGGGGATACTGCGAATCCGGTTCCGAAATTCTTATAGCTAATTATCCTTTGGAAGAGAAAGGTAATACTATAGCATTTTATCAAATTAACGCAACTGTATAAATTTAAACCATTTGATAATTACGAACAAATTATTTAAATATAAATTATCCTAACTGCTTGTTTGTGAACAAATAAAAATTTTTATATGAATATAATACAAATGAAGTCTTTATCGGATTATTTTTATGATATATGTAATTCATATAATGATACTGCACCCAATAATTATTTTAATTTTACAAAAAACACTATAGAAATCATTGATAAATTTATAATAGAAAATCCAAAATTAGATTTATCATGGTCAACAAATAAACTCTATAAGGGGCTAAAAGAAATTAAAAAAAAATATACTGGTGTTGATATAAATCAATTTGTTCAAAATTTAGGAGAACTTCATTTTTGGATAGAATGCTTTAATTCCGGCTTAGAACTCGAAAGGTTGTCTGAAAGATCAACTGCAACCCCTGATTTTAAAATCAGATTGGAAAAATGTGATAAAGAAGTGTTTTTTGAAGTAAAGACATTTTCCATTGTTGATGGAGAATATGGAATAAATAGAGAAACGGAGAATTCCCTTAATGATAGAATTAAGTTAGAAGAGCAAATAAACCGAGGAAAGCGTATTGCATCAACCATCAGATGCTCTAATCAGTATGGCGACAAATTAACGAGAGACAAGGAATTTATAAGTCTTATTCATATATTAATAGATAAATTTGAAAATAATTTTAAATCAAATCAGTTTAACAAACCCACATTTTATGTTGTCAATTTTCTACTTAATGAAATTCCAAGAATACATAATGCGATATTAAGGCCTTATTATTCTTTAAATTATCGGAATATTAATATGATAGAAACTGGATTACTATGGGCAATGGCTTTTGGTACAAATGAAATGTTAGTGTTATATCCTACAGAATTTGAGGGTAAACCTGCGATTCAAGGAATCTTGCAAAAACAAGGCGTATTAATGGAAAATAAGCCAAATGTTCTTGGTATTATCTTTATGATTTATTCATTTGGTGATTACAAGGGAATGTTTGGATTATCAGATTTTAAAGAAAATAGGGAGATTTCGGAATATATCCTTAATAAACTTACAGGAAATAATTGGAATGATAATTTAGATTCCAATGGCTGGCAATTGCAAAAAACACGAGCTTAAGATTAGATTTTTGGCTTATATGCATTCAAATAAACCTAGGTTAATTTAAATAATTATAGAACTATAAGATAAAAATTATAGTATGGATTGATCTATCAGTTTCACCGCCTTTTTGTAATATAGGGAAGTCCTGTTTTTTATTTCCAATAACGCACACTGCCTCGTTACGGATATCGGGAGCTCAGGGTCCACGAGGCTTAATTTAATCAAGCCCGACATAAAAGCCAAGCCGTTGGCTTTTATATCGACTTTTTTTGACAGCCAGTCCCTTTCCATAACCGTTCTACCTAAAGTTTTCTCTAATTCCTCTATTTTCTGTTCTTTTTCTTTAATCTCGTCTTTGTATTTCTTGGATGGAACGGATTCTTCAAATACTATGGATGCGTTCTCGATAAACTGCTTCTTCCAAGTTATAAGGCTTTTGGTAAGCACTTCGTATTTGGAAGCTATCTCGTTTAGAGTCTTGCCAGATTCTAAGAGCTCTATGACGAGTTTCGTTTTAAATTCCGGCGAAAAATTTCTGCGGTTTTTGCTCATTTTAGTTTACCACTTTAAATTTGATTTTTTTTAAATTCCTTAATTTAATTCTAACAGATTTTTAAGTTACGGAATAAGAAATTTAAAAGTTCTGTTCAGATTTATGGGTTCATTATAATTCAAAGTTTAGTGGGAAATTACAAAGATACCGTTAACATATGGATATACATTTATAATCTGCCTGTTGACAATCTATAGGAAAGTAATTTAGAATATTCCGACCTTAGCTTTGCCGGATTTATCGGCTTTGTTTTTGCTTTGGCTAAAACTCTTGACGATTTTTTACAAATTAAAGGACTATCTAAGAAAATAATTGCATTATACGGACAAGAATTATTAAATATGGTGAACTACCTACGCCTAAAGGCGTAGGCTTCCTGCCTCAACGTATGACGGCTAATACCGATGTTTTGGTATCCCGCCGGAGCATACTCCGCAGGCGTTAATTCCGCCGTTCCCGGCGTATTTTTTAAAACTGTTAATCCCTCAAGAAAAAGGTTAATACTTGCGTTAATATCTCTGTCGTGGACGACTCCGCATTGCGGGCAAGTCCAAAACCTTTCGGATAACTTAAGGTCTTTATAGACGTATCCGCAATCTTGAGTAGAGCAGGCTTTAGACGACGGATAGAACCTGTTAACCTTAAATACCTGCCTGCCGTACCAAGACGCTTTATATTCAAGCATACTTACAAACCTGCTCCATGATACGTCGGATATAGGCTTCGATAAATTACCGTTCTTAACCATTCCTTTGATATTTAAGTCCTCAAGAACGACAACTTGGCTATCGCTTACCGTCCTTAAGGATAATTTATGCAAAAAGTCTTTGCGCTGATTAAATATATGTTCGTGCAATTTTGAAAGTTTATTTTTAAATTTAATATAATTTTTTGACGGAGTAGTCTTATCCTGCTTACTCCGCTTATGAACTTTTCTATCAAGTTGCCTTGAAAGCTTAATAAGGCGTTTTTGGGACTTAACAAGATATTTCGGGTTAGGTATCTTAAAGCTCTCTTTATTATCAAAGTCCGTTCCTGTCGTAATAATGGCAAAATCCTTTAAGCCTAAGTCGATACCTGTTGATACGTTTAACGCCTTTTTAGGTATATACGGAGTAAAGGCAAACTTTTCTACCAGCATATTGACGTAATATTTGCCGGACATAGTTTTGCTGATAGAAACCTGCTTAACGGTCTCGTAAACTTTTCTATGAAATTTAACCTTTATTGCGGATTTGAGTTTCGGTATATTGATAAAACTGTCCTTTATCTCAAAGTTTTGCGGTATTACGATACTGCTATATACGCCTTTCTTTTTGAAATTGGGATAGTCTGCCTGTTTGGTAAAGAACTTTTGAAAAGCGGTATCGAGATTTTTAAGGCTTGCCTGCAAGGATTGAGAGTTAGCATTTAACAAAAATGGGAAACCTTTTTTGAGTAAGGGTAATATCTTTTTAAATTCGTAGTAGTTAAATTTAATATTATGAGTTTTATATAAATGCGTAGCCCTTTCAAGAAAGAAATTATATACGAACCGGTTATAACTCATCTGCTCGTCGAGATAAGCTACCTGCTCGGCGTTAGGATATAACCGAAATCTATATACGTAAAATTTATTGTCTTTATCTTTTTTCATATTATTATAGCTAACTTGAGTTTATTACAACGGTTTAGTCTGCTTTCATCTCTCCTTTAAAAAGGAGAGGATTTCGCAGGTTGTCCTAAATGAAGCAGAAGGTAGTAGTGTATCTTCTAATACAATGCCCAATAGATGTTATTATACTGTAAAACGAATAAGTAACTCTCATATTTTATATTTAGAAAAAAAGTGTTTACAAGGAGCACAAGCCGAAGCTACTATAAGAGTTTCGCTATCTTATATTTTAAATTCAAGCACTCGATAATATTATTACCTACCCCGTCCTTCCGGACGGGGTATCTTTTTTTGATATATTATTTTCCCTGTCTTAGTATCTTTAATTTCTTCTATATTTTCCTTAAAAATCCTATATATTTCCCTTGCTATTTCGAGCTTTTCTTCTTCGGACAATTCCGTTTTGTCCGCCGTGCGATTTTCTTCCTTTTCTTCCTCTATTTCCCCGAACAGATTGTATTGCATAGGCTATTTTCCTGCTTTTGAGAATATTGAACTAATTAAAGATTTGTTTCCCTTATTTTCCGTTTTAACGATTCTTATTTCCCCCATTCCCCTTAAATTTTCTACCTTAAAGATTTTTTTCCAAAACTTATCGTAAACTTCGCCGTTTTTAAAATAATAATCCGGAAGCCGCCGTTCGCTTTGCGGACAAACTATCGTGAAGCCTTTTTTTTCAATAAAAACGGTCGAAATTATTATATCCGCCTCGTTAATTTCCGCCACAGCGTTCCCTACGGATATATCTTTAATATTGACCCTGTCGTTTTTTGCCATTCTTTTGGCGACGTTTGCAAAATACGAAAATAATGAGTCTGTTTGATAATTTGACAAAAAAACCATATTAAATTTTTTCGATAACAACAAAGTTAAATAAATTAAAAATTCAAGCGTGGCGCCGGAAACGGTATTAATATCCTCTTTTTTCAGCGGCATAAAATCGGAAAGCATATATTGCGTTTTATCGACGAACATCTTCATTTCAAAAGCGTTAAATACCGTTAATTCCGTTTTGTCCGCCGTGCGATTTTCTTCATCTATTTTTCCCAAAAGTTCTTCAAGGCTGAACTTTTCAAGATAATCGCTTACGTCTCCGTGTTCTTCTAACTCCTCGAATTTAACTACTTTAAAGCTTTTTGCTATTTTGCTTAACGCCGTCGTAAGCTTTTCCGTCCGTTTTCTTCCCGCCTCGTCGTTGTCTTCGAATACCACGACGTTTTTACCTTTTAAATACATATTATAGGATTCTTCCCAACTCTCGGCTCCGGTAGCGTTAGTCGTAAAAGCGGCATTTTTATCCGGCCAAACCGTCTTTAAATTGTCGCAGTCTTTTTCCCCTTCGCATATAAAAATGTTTTCCGCTAAAAGGACGTCTTTTAAGTTGTAAAGTATAAGTTTTGCGTTTCCTTTTCCTGTTAGCCTTTTAGCGCCTTCATAGTGGTAAAACAAGAACTTCTTAGATATCCTTTCTTCGCCTTTAAAGCGCTCCCAGCGTTCTTTTTCGTATAATATCTTACCGCTTTCGTCGTCGTAAATATACGTGGCCGTTTTCTTATCTACCTCTTTGTCTTTTACCGGCGCAGGTTTTTTAACCGGCTGCTTAACCGGTTTGTCCGCATTGCGAACGGGGGCGGGGGGTGACGGTTCTTCGATGTTGTCAATTTCGGAATTATAGTCTTCCGCTTCAGGATTTTTGAACTCCGGTTCTTTTTCGTTTTCGTTTTCCATAACATTTACCTCGTTATACGCCTTAAAAGCGGTCTTTTCTTCTTTGTCCGCAAAACGGACTTGTCCGTCTTTGTTTTTAAAAGCGGATTTTTCCTTAAAATTATCGGGCGGATCTATTCCGTATCCTTTGGCTATTTCTACCGCTTCCGGAAACTTAACCGACTCCATTCTTTCGATTAAGTGATAAATATTGCCTTTTTCTCCGCAACCCCAGCAAAACCAAAGTCCGTTTTCCGGATTTACAGAAAAAGAAGGCGTTTTTTCCTCGTGAAACGGACATAAACCGAAATAATTGCGCCCCTGCTTCTTTAATTTTATATATCTTTCCGCAACGTCTATGTAGGACATAACTTAATATATTCCTTCGAGTTTTTTTCTTTTGTTTTTCTCTTTAATGCTTTTTAAAATAATAGAACTCATATCTTTTTTATGCCTTAACCCCCAATACATCGAATATTCTATCGTATCTTTCGCATGCATGAAAACTTCAAGCGACTTATGCTTTAATCCTATTCTTTGCACCCTTTTTCTGGCCTGATCAAATATTTCGTAATCCCAAACGGGCGAAAACCAGATAATACCTTTCGAGACAGAAAGGTTTAATCCCGTCCCCACGCTAACTGGGTTAGCCAAAAGGATCTGAACGGCGCCCGATTTAAAATCGGCGATAGATTTGCCAGAATTATTTCCGCCGTAAGCGGCCGCTATTGAAAAACGCCCCTTAAGAGCTTTAATTATTTCATCTATATGGTTTTTGAAGTAAGCAAAAACAATAACCCGCTCTCTGCCGAATTCCTCTTCGATTATTTCTCTTAGTGCTTCTATCTTTTTATTGTTTTTAGTTAAAGATATAGAACGCCCTATATCGTCATAAACGTAACCGCTCGCCGCCTGCCAGAGTTTTGAAGCCTTAGCGGACGATTCTGTATTAATGTTGCTATTTTCTATCAAAGCGGACGCTTCGTTTTCGATTTTATCGTAGTTTCTTAAATGTTCGGAGTCTAATTCAACCTCTCTCCATAGCGTTATGTTTTCCGGCAAATCTACGCAGTCTTCCAACTCAAACCTTATCGATTTAGAAACTACTTTTTCTTTAATAGCCCTTGCCCCGTCTTTAGTTATAAACCAGTCGAATTTTGTTTTATAGGCGTGTCTGCTTAAAAACTGCCAGTAGTTTACGCCTAAAG
>JAJZYP010000058.1 GCA_021798015.1 bacterium | reverse complement strand
CTATGCAGTTTTATGCTAATAGGTATGCAGTTTTATGCTTTTTGCTATGCAGTTTTATGCTAATAGGTATGCAGTTTTATGCTTTTTGCTATGCAGTTTTATGCTAATAGGTATGCAGTTTTATGCTAATAGGTATGCAGTTTTATGCTTTTTGCTATGCAGTTTTATGCTTTTTGAATGGATTAAATCGGCTTTGGGCTTGAGTTTGCTGGTTTCTAAACATATTAAACATATTTAAACATATAAAACAATAATTAAACATACTTAAACATTACTACATTACTATAGCGTCGGAGGATAAAAAAAATGTCTTTGGAAGAAAAAAAATATGATGATGATGAAAAAATTCTTAATAAACCGTCTGCTTTTATTAGTTTATCTCCGGTCAAAGAACCTTTAAGTACTATGCAGTATAAGTATTACGATATTTTGCTTTATAACGCCAAAGAGATGATTGCCAAGAATGGAAAAACAGACAAATTTAAAATTAAGCTATCGACGCTTAAAAAAATGGCGGGGGACGATAACCGTACGCAGAACAAAAGAACCAAGGAATATTTAACAAAACTAATGGATCTCAGTTGCACTTACAATATCCTTGGCAAAGAAGGCAAAATGGAGCAGAACGGTATTTTTGCATTGGTAGCCGGCATAGACATTAAAACTAAACCCGGCACGGTTATTTATTCTTTTCCGCACCAAGTCATAGAAGTTCTTGTCGAAGGCTTGTATGCCAAAATCGATATGTCTTTGATAAAAGAGTTTAAAAGCAAGTACACGATAAAGCTTTACGAATTATGCAAAGACTACGAAAATTCTCCCCGTTTTCCCGAAATATCTATCGAAAAGTTAGGCAGGCTTCTCGATTATGAATACGACAGAATCGAAAGAATAAAGTCTTGCGTTTTAAACCCTGCTATAGAAGAGATTAACAAAAATAAAAAGGTCGATTTTTTCGTCCGCTACGCTTTGCTTAAAAGTTCCGAGAATAAGCAGTTTAGAAGCATTCAGTTTACCGTAAACAGCAGGCTTCATTATCCCGACGGAATAGGAAAAAAATTAAGAAGCGGCTCTATTAAGCTTAACGACGGGACTATATTGCCTCAAAAACAGACGGAGTTTACCGTCGCTATAGAAAAAGAAAGCAATAATAATTTAAAAACAGATTTTCAGGAACCGGTTTCATGCGAAGTAATAAACGTAGAAAACGTAATTAGCGAAGAACCGAAAGAAGAGATTAAAGAAGAAATCGTAATAAATACCGCTATTGACGAAGATATGCCAAAAAAACAAACGGAATTGCCTTTAAAAGGGCAGGAAGAATTAAACGAGTATATTACGTCTAAAAATGAAAAAGAAATGAAAAACGAGCCTCTTCTGTTCGATTTTGGCGATGATAATGATGAAGGTTGCGAGAAGACAATTCCTAATTCTAAAAATAAAAAAAACAGATATTCGATAAATTTTAATTTCGAAACATTGGAATGGGAGGGCATTTCCGAGCAAAAAACTTCGCTATGGGAAAAAGCTTATCCCGCATGCGATATTAATCAGGAATTAATAGCTATGGCGGCATGGTTGGTTGCCAACCCGGCGCAGAGGAAAGTCAATTACGAAAGATTTATTGTTAATTGGCTTTCAAAAACGCAACAAAGAGGCGGAAATAAAATAAGAAATGGCGTAAATGGCAAATTTAAAACATTTACGCAGATAAAAAATGAAAATACAAGAACGGCGGTTGATGAAGTTATAAACGAAATTAAAAACGGAGCATTTTTATGAAAAAAGAAGAGTCTCAAGTCTTTGCGGAGTATCTTTACGCTACCGCAAGCGTTTACGGAAGAGAATTGACTAAAGACGTAATAAAAATTTATCTTTCCGTCTTAAAGGATTACCCCTTCGACGCAATTAAAGAGGCGATAGAAAGATGCATTTTGACAAAGGAAACGTTTCCTGTTCCTGCCGCTATTATAAAAGAATTAACCGATAAGGGAGATTTGTCGATACGCTCCGAATTGGCTTGGAGTTACGTTTTAGACGTAATAGACGTATGTGGCATATACGAAAGCTTTACTTTTAAGGATAAAGCTATCAGGAAAGCGATTTCGCTTATTGATTACGATATAGAACTTTGCATGTGCGAAAGAAATGACATGCATTGGAAAAAAAAAGATTTTATAGAAAGCTATAAAGTCTTTGCCGAATCTAATTTTAACTACGACGCTCCAAACTATTTTTCCGGAATAATTGAAATAAACAATAACGGATGGGAAAATTTTAAGGGAAAAATATACATTGCTGAGTTGAAGCAGTTTGTGAAACAGGAAGAAATTATAAAAATAATAGACGGATATAAGCCGAACCTAAAGCTTGCCGTCAAACCAAAAAAACAGATTATAGGGGGCATTAATGGATAGTCAAAATCAAATCGTCATAGAAATACCTTTTATAACACCGTCGTTAAACGAGTTTTATGCAAATGCTAATCCGTATTTCAGAAGTTCGCTCGTTAAGCGCCTGAAAAACGACGTCCAATGGTTTTTGCTGTCGAAAGGTTTTAAACAAAAGTCGTTTCCTTTCGGCAAAAGCAAAGTCGATATTTTTGTTACCGTTTGCTTTGCGGACAAAAAACACAGAGACGTCGATAATTATTTTCCGAAACCACTGATAGACGCTTTGAAAGGGTTTTTGATAGTGGACGACGATGACAGGTATGTAAATTCATGCTCCGTGCAAATCAGACTCGGATGCGGGGAAAAGAAAACTGTTTTGCAGATTAGCAAAGTCTAAAAAAGTTAATTAACTTCGCTATATATTACAGGAGAAAAAAAAATGGAAAAAGAAAAAATTGAATTGACGGAATCCGACGTTAAGAAAATTAAAAAAATCCAGAGATTTTACAAAAAAGAAACGGGCATAGAAATAAGCTTGGAAACGTTGATTCATGATTTAACAAATAAAGGGCTTGATTTTTATAGAAAAAACAAGAAAAATGCGGCTTAATTTTAACCAAAAAATAACAAGGAGGTTTTACATGTCTATTCATTCATATTCTTTTTATTTAGTTACAGCTATTACTTTTGCGGTTGCAGTATTTTTACTATTAATAGTTTTTGTTTGGTCGATTAAAGATAGAAGCTATGTAACGGCTATTGTAGCGGCTATTATAGGTTTATTTTTTGCTTATATATCTTTTGCCTCTTATGGCGCTTATAAAACCGGCGTTAATCATCAAAAACAGAAGATAGCTATCAGACAAGAATTGTCAAAAATACTATCTAAAAATACTAAAAATAAGCAGGCTAAAGCATATATCTACGGAATAACCTTAAACGGTTCTTATGCTAAAGATGCTGGAATTGTGGAATGCTATAAAGAGTTTCGCAATTTTAAAGGAACGGCGGAGTGCGTAAAGGGGTTAAGAAAATAGACATATGGTCTTAATATAGATTTTTTATTAAGTAAAAATAGGGGATAAGGGGATGAAATATTTATTATTCAAACTAAGGACATCGGCAGTGACTGGAAGTAATAGTTCAAAATGGTCTGGTTATAATAAAGAATTTGGAACAATAAGAAAACTCTCAGATAAAGACTATGAAAAATTTCTTAAAATATCCGACGGCAAAACCTATTGGTCGCATAGATTCCCCGATGGATGGTTTATAAGTTTTAGCTTACAGTTGCTAAGCAGGGAAGATGCAACTAAAATCAAAAAAAACCTTGAAGGCGTTTGCGGATATGATGGCGTAGTCGATGAAATACTTTCAATAGGTAAAATAGAAAATAGTTTAATTTAATTAACATTGCGAGAAGTCTCCGTCCGAAAAGGTGAACATAAAAGAGAGGTAGTTTGATATGAGAAAAAAACTTTCTGAATTAGAAAATCAAAGGAAAAAGTTTACCGGCACATTTGAAAGATTCGGATTCAAAAAAGCATATAGGGGGCCGGATTTGCAAACCGTTTTGTTAAAAGGTATTAGAGATGAATACGGTAAATTGCTAACCGATCATCTTTGGTTTAATTTTACAAAAGGATTTGAAAGATTAAGATTAAAAAAAGGCGATATCGTTTCGTTTGAAGCAAGAGTCAAGGAATACGTAAAAGGATATATGGGGCGCAGAGACGATATTTATGATAAGCCGATAGAATATGATTATAAATTGGACAGGCCTACAAAGGTTGCCAAAATAGGCAATGCCGCAAGTTTGCAAACTGCAAGTCAGGATTTGCAAAAAACATTATAAATAAAAAGGAAATAAAAATGGACACAATTCAAAGAGATTTAAAATTATTGTCGCTTGGAGAAAAAGTTACGCCTTGCGATTATGCGGTCAGAAATTTTCTGTTGCCATGGCATAAAAAATTTTTTGCGCAAACCAATTTGCTAATTAAGGCAATAAGGCGGCAAATATCAACAGGGTTTAAAGATAAAAGACAATACATAGAAGAACAGCTTAATGAGATTTTGGACGGCGAAAAGATTAATTCTAAAGAAACCGTTATCTCGCCTTTGAAAAATTTCATTTTGGACGGCGAGAAGAAAATAATTGATATTTTAGAGAAAAAAAGTCCGGCAGAATTTCAATCGCTCGTAGAACTTATAACGTCAAAAGGGTTTCAGGACTGCGATTTTGAAGATACTTGGTTAGAGGATATGGGCTTTGAATGGGTTGAAACGGCTAATGGCGATTTAGTTATGTGCGCTATAGATATAAATAAACCGCCGTTCAAAAAAACGCATATTTTTATTTATAATTTTGTCGTCGGCGTTTTAAACACTGCGACTAACAATATAAACGAAGGAACAGTAACTTTATATTATCACAATATTGCGTCGTGGTTAAAAAATACGGATAAGGCTTTAGAATTAAATTTAAAAATATAAAAAAAGGGGGATTTTATCATGAAAATTGGTATATCCGGCTTGCCGGCAACCGGCAAATCAACATTTATTAAAAATCTGGATTATCCTTTTGTTATTTCGTACGGCGAAGCGGCAAGAAAAATATATATGTTATACCCAGAATACCTGTCAGACTTGAAAAAATTTGAAAGGACAATATTTGATTATCAAGTCAGCATTGAATCGTTAAATTTCAACAACATGCTTGAAATTTTCGACAGAACGATTATAGATAACATTGTTTTCGCCTTGATTAACGACGATAGTCAGGGCAAAGAACTAATGCTTTTAGCAAAAGAATTGTACTCAAAGAATTTGCTTAAAAAATACGACTTTATCTATTTTTTTGATTTAAAAAATGTCGATACAAAATTTATTAAAAACGTTATTAATTCTGATACATTAAGGCAAAAAACGCTTGCCGGACACGACTTAAATCGTTTTGCGAAAATATATAAAGAAAAGTTTCTAAAGGTTTCAAAATATTTCGGCATAGATGTTTGGATATATACGACGGAAGCGAATATCGAAAGTTTCGAGGAAAGGAATAGAAAAATTAAAGAAGAAATAAAAGAATACGGACTAAAAACGTTTTCAGGAACTTTTTATAATTTTAATACTAATATCGCAACTTCGCTATATACGTATAGTTAATATTTTGGCTTTCGCTATATTAATGTAAAACTAAATAAGGGAGTAAGAAAATGAAAAATTTAAAAATAACATTTAACCTTGAGAGTCCGGCAATATTGCAAAATAGGTTTATGACAATAGATTCGATTTTACTCAACGTCTTTTTTCAAAAATATAAAGAGCAAAACAATATTAACGATTTCATTAAAATTGAGGATTTTTTAGATGAGATAGGCAAATTTATTGAAATAAAAAATAATGTAATATCGGGCTCTATCTGGTATGTCGGAAAAAATAATCGCATATATAGCGACGAATATCGTATGTTTAAGTCGATGAGGCATGAAGAATATACAAAACAGGAATTTTTTACGGATAAAAACTTTATTACAGACAAAGGCTGGTATAAATCATACGACTTAAAATATCCCTTGCTTGCATTACCGAGTATTTATTTTTATATTACCGGCGATAAAGATAAAATTGAGGAACTATTAAAGGATATTAAATATCTCGGCAAAAAAAGAAAGATAGGTTTTGGATTTACCGAAGAATATTCAATCGAAGAAATAGCCGAAAATAAGGGGATTTTTATTGACGATACTACGGTTTCAAAACCGGTTCCTTGTTCTCAATTTTCAGTAAATACTCATAGAGTTATGTTTTATAGGGCGTATCCGCCTTATTGGCTTAAAGAAAATAAAGTAGCTTGCTACATGCCGCCAATGTATTACACGGAAGAAAAAGACGTTTCTTGGAATGAAAATTATAAAAGTATTGCGCCTGCAGATTATATTAGTCCCACTGAATTTGTTTATCAAAATATGCAGGACATTTTTAATTTTACTTACCAAAAAAAGCATTTTACGCCAAAAAACCCGCTAAAACAACATACTTGCATAATGTGCGGAGGCAATAACGGTATTAAAAGAAATTACAAAGAAAAAAACGAGATATTTCCAAAAACCTTTACCGATTTTGGATTTGTCGATGCGGGAGATTATATATGCGATTACTGCAAATTAATCGAAAATAGCGATAATTTAAATAAAACCGCTAATCTGTTTTTTTCCGAAAACGAAAGAATTTACATAGGCGGCGGAAACTTAAACAAAATCGTAGAAAAAAATAATCCATATACTAAAGATATGACCAAAAAAGCGTATGAAAATATGATTAAAAACAAAATAAAAGAAACTAAGCTTGAATTTTATAAAAATATCAAAGAAAAGACTCCGCCTTTTCTTATCTCTATAAAAAATGACTCCAATAGTGCTCATTTAATTTTTAAATCAACGGTCAATATAAGCAATGCAATATTTCAAATTGTAAATAAACGATACGGGGCTATGACGATAGATACCGAAATGTTTTTAAAAGCTATAGAAGAACTTGACATTTCGGAAGACAAAAAAGACTGTTTATATTCTAAAAGCAAATATATAAATTTTAAAACTAAATATACGAACGATATTCTTAATTTATTAAAAATAATATATCCGTTAGAGGAGGAATTAAATGCTAAGTAAAAAACAAAGCGAAATTCTAAAAGTCGCTACCGAAAATGCAAGAAGAGGACTTATTCATTTACACGAAATACCTACCGGCTTTGGAAAGTCGACATATCTTCTGCCTTATAGCGCAGCAGAACTTTCTAAAGATAAGAAGATTATTATATCTACTTTTACGAATTCTTTAGCCGATAAACTGTTTTTGAATTTTAAGGAAAAATTTCCGCATTTAAACTGCGGAATTGTAATCGGTGCGGAAAATTATTTGGATTTAAATAAAATAGACGAAGAATTCTATACATATTTTACTTTTCCAGACAAAGTCATTGAATATATAAAAACTTTAAACAAGAATATAACATTTGAAGAACTTTTTAGAGATTGTCTTTTAAATGACGACGACAAATTGATTGTCTCAGATTTGTATCATGCGGATAACCGCAAAGATTTAGATGATGTATCGGAATATGACATATCAATCACTAATCACGTTTTTTTATTGCTGCTTAGATACAATCAATCTATCGATTTGTCGCAATATTATATATTGGCTGACGAAGTGGATAAAATGAGCGATGCGCAAAAGCTGATTTCTATTTCGAGTTTTTCTATTTCAAGGTTCAAAACTTCGCTAAAAAAAATAATAAGCAAAAGCAAAATAGACAAAGCGACAAAAAAATACTTAGGGAAAATTTATAAAGAATCTTCCATATTGCTTAAAAAATATAAAGATGAAGATAAGATAGACGCTTATATAACTGAAAAAAAGTTTTTTAGGGATTATTTAGACGATCTGTCTGATTTCGTATCGTCCAGAAAAAAATTGACAAAAATAGTTAAAGAATTAAAAGGCGACAAATATGCCAAAATATTTCTAAAAGAATATGATGAACTCAATACGATAATAAATAGCGAAGGGAATATTTCTTTATATTATTCGCCTGCTAAAGGTTATCCGACGGTACATTTTCAAAGGCAAAACGTTCAACTTGGTTTATATAATTTTTTTAAAAGTTTGTCTGGATTTATTGGCGTATCAGGAACTCTTTTTAACGTTCCGATTGTTAAAGACAATAAAGAGTTTCGTAGGGTTAAGGATACAAGCAAGAATATGAATGATTATATAATCGATAAACTCGGATTTGCTGGATTAAGGGATAAAGTCGAAATAAAAAACGAAGAGCGAATATTTCCAATAGACGGCATTAAAATAAAAATAGATATTATTAAAAAAAATAAAAATAATACAGACGACGAAACGCCTGATACCGAATGGATTCAAAAATTAGCTATTTACATAAAAAATACCTTTGAAAATAAAAATTCTTTAGTGATTCTTGGAAGTTATGCTGAGGTCAAAGCATTATATTTGGAATTGGCAAAGCTTTTGCCAAACACAAATATTATTAAAGCGGATTATACGATGACGCAAGCTCAAACTATTAACAAATTTAAATCCGAAGGCGGAATATTAATAGGAACAAGATCGTATGCTACAGGTATCGATTTGCCCGGCAAAGAACTTGAAAAGTTATATATAGTCAAACTGCTATTTCCGCCGATTAACGATAAAGATATGCAAGATAAGAAAGCTTTTAATACTGGTTATTACTGGAAAACGGTTTATAACGACATGTTGTTTATAACCCGCCAAAGCCTCGGAAGATTACAAAGACGGCCAGACGATAAAGGCGATATATACATACTTGATGAGAGAGTTAATGACGAAAAAATTAAAGACAAATTAGAAAGAATATTTAAAAGCGTAGGCAAATTAATTTAATTTATTAAGGAGGATTAAAATTATGAAAATCGACATTAAAGCAGTAAACAAAACGCCGGTAGGTATTATTGATAGTTCAAACAAAACTGATACCTATATTAAAAAATTAGTGGTATGCGTCGGCAATAATCTTTATGAAGTAGGATATTTGCCCGCTAACGGGATTAACGGAAAATTAAGAAGAATTATGACCGGTCTTTTACTGGAAAAAGTGCTTTCAAAAGGTATTAAGCTTACGCCGGTTGATTTTTCTCTTATGAATAACGGCGGGGGTATAAACCAGAAGAAAAAAGATAAAAATAACGACGTTAAGGATAAAAAAGAAAATAAAAATAACGGCGGTGACAAGGAGAAGAAAAAAGATAAAGCTGCGAAAAAAATTTTGGCAGATTTAAAAACTTTAAGAAAGCTAAATCCTGTCATATCGGTATTCGGAGCGGGGCTTACCGTTGCCGGCAAAATAGCTGTTAATAACTTTGTGCCGGTCGATGAAATAATCGAAAATTTTGTAGATCATAGAACGATAAACTTTGACATTAAAAAACCGTCGTATATTCAAAGAATGGAAATAGCGCGTATGGACGATATAATGAATATGTCAATTGCGGCGACTAAAGTATTTACGTTGCAAGAGTTGCAAACTTATCAAGAACGTTTAGAAAAAAATAAAGCTGAGGACACTACATCTACTCAAATGTTAATTAGCAAAGAATATATTGTCCCGGGCATAATTTTTTACAGTTCCATTATGCAACTTCCGGACAGGTATCAACTCGAAGAATATGAATACGGGCTAATTCTAAAAACGCTTGAAATTTTTGCGACTTCAAGGATAGGTTCTACTCAAAAAAGTTGGGGCGTTATGAATTACGATATGTTTGAAGGCGAAAATTACGATAGTCCGTTTTTGCAGTCTCAGTCTGATGATAAATATGTATTTAACGTAAAATTAAAGAAGCAATATAGCGACGAACAGCAAAAGGCTATTAATGAAGCGGATAAATGGCTCGATAGCATATCTGCCGAAAACGTTAATTTAGAAAAATACTTTAAAACGTCAGTCGACGAAGAAGAAGCGGAAGAATCGGACGAATAATTAATCGTCTGTCGATCTTCCGGTATTTTTGTACCACTGGGGATAGACAGACGAAAAAATCTATTCTGTTTGATAAGTATTTTATTTTATTAAGTAATTTTTGGGTATAAATTTAATATATGTGGGGTTTAAAGATCTATTTTAATGAATTAAGATAATAAGCGACATATGTATAAATTTAATATATGTGGGGTTTAAAGTAATATAGCCTTTCAAGTGGATTACGGCTATACGATTGTATAAATTTAATATATGTGGGGTTTAAAGATGATAATGTAAGCCCCGCCCCGTTTTACGGCATAAGTATAAATTTAATATATGTGGGGTTTAAAGGAAATAGCTGATTTTGACCGCTTTGCTGGACATTGGGTATAAATTTAATATATGTGGGGTTTAAAGGATTGAAGCCTTTTTGAAAAAGGTTTGTAAGTGTAAGTGTATAAATTTAATATATGTGGGGTTTAAAGCCACAAACAGGACATTCCATAGTTAAAATCACCTCCAATGTATAAATTTAATATATGTGGGGTTTAAAGGTTTGCAAAGGTTTGATAATGGAAACCGACGCCGTAGTATAAATTTAATATATGTGGGGTTTAAAGGCGTCTCGTTGTAAAAAAATGAGCCGTTCAATATAGTATGTATAAATTTAATATATGTGGGGTTAAAAGCTATTTCGGCAAGCGAAACACAATCGACCCTTGCCGGTATAAATTTAATATATGTGGGGTTAAAAGGGTATCGGATAAGCCGTCCCTTCGACAAAATAGCTTAGTATAAATTTAATATATGTGGGGTTAAAAGTCTTTATCGACGAAATCAAGATACTTTTCGGTAATTGTATAAATTTAATATATGTGGGGTTAAAAGGGTATATCGAATTCGGCACAAATTCTGGGAAGCGGGTATAAATTTAATATATGTGGGGTTAAAAGATAATTAGAAAAATTGCAGTGAATTTTCGCTCGGAAGTATAAATTTAATATATGTGGGGTTTAAAGATGATAAATTTTCGATGAGGCAGGAAAAAACGACGTCGTATAAATTTAATATATGTGGGGTTTAAAGTCGATTTTCTTACCGCTTTCGAATTGTTTATAATAAGTATAAATTTAATATATGTGGGGTTAAAAGTTGCGTAGTTTGTTGAAATCCTCAAGACTTGTTGATTTGTATAAATTTAATATATGTGGGGTTAAAAGTAATTTTTATCGATTAATCCGAAATCCTGCGTTCCGTATAAATTTAATATATTTGGGGTTTAAAGTAAGAAAAAAACGGAAAAATTAAACAGGAAAAATCGTATGAATTTAATATATGTGGGGTTTAAAGGAAATAGCTGATTTTGACCGCTTTGCTGGACATTGGGTATAAATTTAATATATGTGTGGTTTAAAGGTGTTTTGAGTATGCGTTACGTCGAATTTATTCATAGTATATAAATTTAATATATGTGGGGTTTAAAGTAGGTTGCCAAGCAAAGGGCGTAACTTTTAATCTTTGTATAAATTTAATATATGTGGGGTTTAAAGTTTTTAAGAACGTTTACGTTTACGCCTATTATCAAAGTATAAATTTAATATATGTGGGGTTTCAATGTAGATTTATTTCATTAATTTTTAATTTCAAATTTAAAGGAGAATGAATTATCATGAAAATCAAAGCAACATTATCAAATGATTTATCAACTTTTAATCCAAGAGACGTTAGGAATTTTATCGGTTCTATTGCCGACGAAAAAGACAAAGATTTTGTAATGCATCATGGGCAGGGGCTTTCGCCCGTCATATATGCTAATCCTTATAGAAATAAATTTGAAATTATATTCGCAAAATCAGACGATAGATCTTTATGTATCATGAACGATTTAGCAAATAAATTGAAATCAGGCATTCGCTTTTATGGCGATAAAATCAATAACGTAGAAGCCAGTTATGATGATTACATGTCGCTTGGCGAAGATAAAAAAGAAATGGTATTTTATAAAAGCAAAACTCCGTTTGTTTTAGCGGTCAACGATACTGAATACAAGATATTATTTAATGTTTCCAAAAATAAAGATAAATCCGATTTCATAAAATTTCTTAAACGCAGGATTAAAGAAAGTATTTTGTTTCAGGCAAAAGAGTTTTTGAATTGGAATTTTTCCCTTGATTTATTAAAAAAAATAGAAATTTATTTTCAAAATGATGATAAACATTTTCTTTTTAAGAATATTAAATATAAAGATAGGATTTTGCCTGTTATGTATTTGTCATTTATAACAAATTATCGCTTGCCTGAATTTTTAGGATATAAAATCGGACTTGGATTTGGACAATTTGCTTGTATAGGTCAAGGTTGCGAGGATTTTCAGGTTTTAAAATAATATATTTTTTCAATATTTTTTGTATTGACAAACATTTATTAAAATGATATTTTTTTCATAACGTAAACTAATAAGGAGAAATCCATGGACAGTTATCAAAAAATGATTTGCAAAATCATATCTAAAAATCCCAACATTACTTTTACTGATTT
>JAJZYP010000057.1 GCA_021798015.1 bacterium | reverse complement strand
TTTAATTCTCCGAAAATTGACCCTCTCGTTCCCCGTAAATATATAAATAATTATAACATTATAACCATAATATAACCATAATCTTTCGACGTTTTAATTATTTTTTTTATATACCTTCCGGATAATGTCGTTTCTATTATAAAAGTAATGCCTTTGGAAAGATAATCATAAATATTTCTCAAGAAAATCTTTCCTGCTTCTACTCTTTTTTTACTTAAGTCGGATGGACTTAAATTTTTTGCAATTTCGTCCGCATTTACAAAAACTAGTTCCTTACTTTTATTAAAATCTTTAATAAAAGTGGTTTTTCCGCTTCCGTTTGCCCCTGCAATTATAAATAGGTTTTTGCCCATAAACTTATTATTTTGCAAAATATTATTAAAAAAACATAGACTTTATAACAAAAATTATATTTTATGAGCTATAAAAACAATGTGAATATATTATATTTAACTTATTCACGTTAGTTTTATATATTTTAAACATATTTATTATAACATAGTTGCTTGAGAGTGATTACTATTTTTGGTATTGATTTTTTATACAATAAAGATGTCAGATTTATTCACTTCGGCGGGCATAAAAGCGTTGCTTTTATAAGCGTCCGCCTACGTATCTTCACTCCCGACTGCGTTTGCCGCGGCCGCAGAAAAAGGCGTCAGATTTATTTATTGAGATATAAAGACAAGGGGTTTATTTCTATTTAAAATATTATAAAAATTACAGGAAGCCATGGACAGTCAAAACATTCATAGTATAATATTACAATTAAAATCAATTACCGAAAGCATTGATAAAATAGCCAAATGGGTTAATAATTCTTGGATGGTTTGGATTTCTTTAATAGGAATTTCACTTGCATTGCTACTGGGTGTTATTGGAATTTTTCAGGAAAAAATAAGGACTTGGATTCTTAAGCCAAAACTGAAAGTTGTTATCGAAAATTATAAAATTATTGATAGGGATTATGGCGGCATTCCTCTGACTATTATTAAAATAGGTTTATAAATAAATTATATTATGATACAATTAAATTAAATTAAATTAATATATAATTTGGAGTTATAATATGGATTGGAGAGAGAGAATAACCGTTGACCCGTTTATATGTCACGGAAAAGCCTGTATTAAAGGAACCCGTATTATGGCATCTATTATTTTAGATAATTTATCGGATGGCGTTAATGAATCCGAAATTTTAAAAAGTTATCCATCGCTCAAGCCTGAGGATATTAAAGCCGCCATAGCTTACGCCGCTGAATTATCCCGTGAGAGAATTGTATCCATACCCGCATAACGAGTATGAAATTTAAGATAGACGAAAATCTGCCGGTTGAAATTTCGGAAATGTTGATCGATGCCGATTACAATTCAAAAACTGTAAACGATCAAAAACTTCAAGGTTCAAAAGATTCCGCTATTATCGAAATATGCAAAAGCGAACAACGTGTTTTAATTACATGTCGTAGTTAATCATAATGTATACCCAAAAAGGATAGTGACTGTTTATTTTGACAGGAAATATAAGGGAATTAAGCGAGTTAAAAGCGAGGAATAAATATGAAATTAATTGTGGATAAAGAAAGCGATGCTCTTTATTTTAGATTAGATGAATCGTCTATAATAGAATCGGAAGAGGTTGAGCCGGGCGTTATATTGGATTTCAATTCCGACGGTAAAGTGGTAGGCATAGAGATGCTTAGTGTAAGCGCAAGGATAAAGCCTGAACAGTTAAAAATATTGCAGTATGAAACTGCATAGTAATTAAAGGTGTCAGATTTATTTATAATGCCTTATTAATTCCTTAAATGTATTATTTGTCTTGCAAAAAATTCGTTTATATTATATCCTTACAATAAGGAGATAAGAAATTATGCTTGCAAAAAAAACATCTAAAAATCAGATCACCTTGCCTAAAGAAATAGCTTCAAAATTTCAAGGCGTGGATTATTTTGATATTAAAAAAGACGATAATAAAATTATTTTGATTCCCGTAAAAATTTCTCCCGCCGATACAACCCTTAACGGTATTAGAGGCAAAATGGAAAAACTTGGAATTACTGAAAATGATATAAAAGGCGGGATAAAATGGGCAAGAAGCGGAAAGTAAAAAAGGTTGTTTTAGATACCAACGTAATACTATCCGCTCTGCTTTTTAAAGGCAAATTGTCTAAAATCGTCGAATTATGGGAAAATGGATCATTCATTCCGTTAATTTCAAAAGAAATTTTCAAAGAATTGCAAAGAACATTGGAATATCCGAAATTTCACCTTACAAAAAACGAAAACGTTTCTAATTATTAATGATTATATTTTACCGTATTTTGAAGTTGTAGATGTTGCAATCCGCTTAATAATGTTTGCCGCGACGAAGACGACGACAAGTTTCTTTCCTGTGCTGTTTCAGGAGACTCCGATTTAATAGTTAGCGGAGATATGGATTTACTCTCCTTAAAATCTTATAAATCCGTAAGAATTATTAACCCCCTGAAGTTTATAAGCATGTTTGAATAAAAAAGGTGCAAAAAAGCGCCTGATTTATTCACTCCTGAGGGCATAAAAGCGTTGCTTTTATAAGCGTCCGCCTACGTATCTTCACTCCCGACTGCGTTTGCCGCGGTCGGGAGTTTTTGTTTTTAAAATGGGGCAGATTTATTTATTTAAATGATATATTTAGGCGTCCGACAATATATTCTTCTGTGTGCTTCGAAAAAGCATGTCTTTTTCAGCAGAAGAATATGCGAAACGAGTGTCCGAAACGACCGCTATACGCAGATACGCTGAGAAAAGCGTAGATAGTGTCTGGGAAATTAAGGGGAATTAATCGTTAGATAAAATTCATTGTTTTAATTTACTTTTGTTATCATTTTTGATATACTTTTGATATGGGATGGCAAATACTTTTTTACGACGATAATGTCAAAAAAGATACTTTAGAATTTCCTAACAAAATACTGGCGAAGATGCTTTGGATATTCGAGATGATTAAAGAACGCGGTCCCAATATCGGCAAGCCATACACGGACTCTTTCGGCGATGGGCTTTTTAAAGTAAGATCCAAAGGCAAAGAAGGAATTGGAAGAAGCTTATTTTGCTATGCGAGCGGGGAGAATATAGTTATCCTACACTCGTTTATAAAAAAGACGCAAAAAACACCGAAAAAAGAATTAGAAATTGCATTAAAACGCAAAAAGGAGATTGACAATGAAAAAAGTAAATAGACCTACTTTTGAAGAATTTAAAAAAGAGGCGCTAAAAAAAGAGGGCGTAAGGGCTGAATACGAGGCTTTAAGGCCAGTCTTCGAGATTAAAAAACAGATGATAAATGCTAGGTTGGAATCAAACCTTACTCAAGAAGACGTGGCTGTAATGCTTCACACTAAAAAAAGCAACATATCAAGGCTTGAGAGTCCAAACGCTAAACATTTGCCTAATCTTACCACCCTTATGGAATATGCTAAGGCGGTAGGATTTAATTTGGAAATCAACCTTAAGAGATAAATTTAATTAAAGGTGTCAGATTTATTTATTATGAACGCATGAGGGATAACTGTTTTATATTTGCATAAATTGCGCATTCCGTTTTAATCGAACGCTGATTCCGTTTCTAACCTAACGCTAAATCAGCAATTAATCCCTTTATATTTTTTATATAATACCGTTAATTTTAAGTCAATGAAAATAATTAATTTTATAAATTACAGGCTGGAAAGGGCAAACGAGACCATCGGCGAAGCCGAATCAAATTTAAACTTAAATTATTTAAAACTAACCGTAAATCGGATTTATTACGCCATGTTTTATGCCGTAGAAGCTCTTTTGCTCACAAAAGACATATCGTCTTCAAAACACAGCGGCGTCAGGTCTTTTTTTCACAAGGATTTTATTAAGGAAGGGTTGGTCGATATAAAATACGGCGAATTTTACGACGAAATGTTTAACAAAAGGGAAGCCGGAGATTATGAAGTAAAACCCGTTAAATTTACAAAAGAGGAGGTAGAACTCTGGTTAAACTATGCCAAAGAATTTGTTCTGGAAATTAATAAACTGACGAAAAATCTTATAAACGAAAATAAAAAATGATTACTTTTATATTTGCTTTACCTTTTGTTTTATTTGCTGTCAGCTCTTATGCCGGATGGTAAAAGTCTTTTTACAAATAGATACCTCTTTGTAATCCTGCATTAATTAATAACAAATTATTTTCATTGATTTAAAATTAACGGCATTATATAAAAAATGTAAAGGGATTAATTGCTGATTTAGTATTCGGTTAGGAACGGAAATAGTGTTCGGTTAGAAACGGGATACGCATTATTATTAATTGAGAAACAAGATATTTTAAGAGCGTAAAATTTAATATCTTAACTGTGTGTCCAAAAAAATGTTGCAATTCCAAGCAAATGCTGACCGAAATGTCGGACAAAGAATTAAAGAAAATTTTTTCTTTAAATAAAAATACGATATAACAAATACAATGATAAAATTTATTCATGCGGCGGACATTCATTTAGACAGCCCATTGCGGGGGCTTGAAAATTACGAAGGCGCTCCCGTTGAAGAAATTCGCGGCGCTACCAGAAGAGCTTTCATGAATCTAATACAATTAGCAACGGAAGAAGAAGTATCTTTTGTAATTATATCGGGAGATATGTATGACGGGGACTGGAAAGATTATAATACCGGATTATTTTTGCTCAGCCAGTTGTCCAAATTAACCTCAAACGGCGTTCCTGTTTATATAGTCAAGGGCAACCATGATGCCGAAAGTAAAATAACGAGAGATTTGAAGTTGCCGGAAGGGATTAAAATATTTTCTTCTAAACGCCCTGAAACTTTCATACTCGACGGGAAAAATGTGGCTATACACGGTCAAAGTTTTGCAACTCCTGCCGTAACGGAAGATTTAGCTTCTAATTATCCTACGGCTATAGAGGATATGTTTAATATAGGAGTTCTACATACAAGCGTTAACGGCAGAGAAGGTCATGAAAATTACGCTCCTTGCACGCTTGATACTCTTAAGGCAAAAAAATACGATTACTGGGCTCTTGGGCATGTTCATAAAAGAGAAATATTGAGCGAAAATCCTTGGATTGTTTTTCCGGGGAATATTCAGGGCAGGCATATTAAAGAAACCGGTCGGAAGGGATGCGTGATAGTAAGCATAGAAGAATGTTCGGTTATTTCCGTTGAAAGCCGCAATTTAGATTCTGTAGTTTGGTCTTTTTGTGAAGTGGACGCAACCGGAGCCGCCGATCCTTATGAAATAGTCGAAAAAGTCAGAAAAAGCGTCGAAAAAGAATTTTTAAAAAACGATAAGCAGTTTACCGCCGCAAGAGTAACTGTGAAAGGCGCTTGCAAAGCCCATGCTTCACTTTTCTTTAATCAGGAAAAATGGAAAAACGAAATTCGTCTTGCCGTTGCAGATTCATTCGGCAATTCCGTCTGGCTTGAAAAGTTTATTATAAGAACGACGGTTGAAATAGATATTGAGCAAGTTAAAAAAAGAAATGATCCTATGGGAGATTTGTTCCGCTATATAGAATCTATGGAGAATAAAGGAAATCAAGAAATATGCGATATGGTATCAAACGTTGTAACTGATTTAAATAAAAAACTTCCGTATGAACTTAAGCTGAAACAAATATTTCAAGAAAGCGACGATAATTTTTACAATAACGAGAGAATTGCAGAAATTATTGGCGAAGTCAAACAAATTTTGTTATCTCGCTTGCTTTTATCGGTGACCGAACAATGAAAATAATATGGATACGCTTAAATCCTTACGGTCCTTTTAAGAATAAAATGCTTGAATTTGGTGATGGAGAAGCGGCTTTTCACATTGTTTTCGGCCCTAATGAATCCGGAAAGACGAGTGCTTTAAGGGCGTTGAAATCTCTTTTCTATGGAATTCCGGAACGTACTATAGACGGTTTTAGATTTGACGGAAATAAGCTCAAGATATCCGCAAAAATAAAGCGCTCTAACGAGGAAACTTTGATTTTTCAGAGAAGAAAAGGCCGTTCCAGAACTCTTTTGGCAGAAGACGGATCCGAAATAGATGATTCAATGCTTCAAAAATTTATTTCGGGAGTAGATGAATCGTCGTTCGGAATGATGTTCGGATTTGGGCGGGATGATTTAGTAAACGGCGGCAAAGACATAGTGTTGGGCAAAGGCGATATAGGACAGAGTCTTTTCGCCGCAGGAGCGGGAATAAGCGGATTGAGGAAAATTCTTGAAGAATTTGATACCGAGTCTCAGGATCTTTTTAAGCAAAAAGGTTCAAAATCATTGATTAATAAGTATCTTTCAGAATACGAAGAGTTTAAAAAAGACATTAAGCGGATTGCCCTCCAGCCGAAATTATGGAAAGACCATGAAGAAGCGTTTAAAAATGCGGAAAATAGAAAAAAAGAAATAAATAACACGATAGTCTCGTTAAGGACAAAACTTAACCGGCTTGAACGTATTGCTCAGGCATTGCCTATAATTGCCGAAAGAAAAGATATATTATATAAAAAAGAACTTATAGGAAACGTTCTTATCCTTAGAAAATCATTTAAACAGGATAGAATAGAAATTTTAAAATCTTTAGAGTCTGCTCGGCTTGAAGAATCTAAAATTAATTCGCGTATCAAAAACCTTGAAGAAAATATAGAAAAAATAGTTGTACCGGAAAAATTGATAATTAATCGGACTTCAATAGAAGATATTAACGTCAGGCTTGGGAGTTACCTTAAAGAAAAAAAGGATTCACCGGCTCTCTCAGATCAACACCGAATAATTCTTATAGAATCGGAACACCTGCTCTCCGAACTTCGCCCGGGAGTTTCGCTTGAAGAAGCTTCAAAATTGCGCATAGATTTGCAAAAACGAAAAAATATTCTATCTCTGGCAAATGGATATGCCAAACTGGAAGAAAAAATTAATGGTCTCGGCGAAAGAATAGATATTCTAACCCGTAAAAAATCATTGTCGGGAATTGAACTCAAAGAAATTGGCGAATATTTAGATATAGAGAAATTAAAAAAAATGCTAACCGGTATAAACAAGGAAGGCGATATAGAAAATAATTTAGACAAAATGATGAATGATTTTAATAAAGCCGAAAATTCCTGTAAAAGAGAACTTTTAAGACTTTCTTTGTGGAACGGGACAATCGAAGAAATAGAAACCTTATCGGTGCCTCTTATAGATACGATAGATAGATACGATAATGAATTCGAAAAAATAAATACCGAAATTAATCGAATAGAAACAAAAATTAATGATAAATCAGATAATAAAAAAAAGATCGAAATGGAAATTTCGGAACTTGATATTTTTGGTATAATTCCGACCGAAAACGACCTTAAACAGGAAAGATATAAAAGAAATCGCGGATGGGAATTGATAAAAGAAATATATATAGAAAAAAAGATTAAAGAAAGCGAAGTGGAAAAGTACGACGACGAACTGCCGCTTGTTTCGGCATATGAAAGAAATTTGGAATATGCCGACCGGATAGCCGACAGTCTATGGAGCAAATCCGACAAAGTTTCTAAAAAAACTATTTTACTTTCAAATTTAGCGATTATTAACGAAGATATAAAATCTCTTGAAAGACAAAAAACTAAATATATAGTTGAAAAAGAAAAATTAATTAAAGAATGGAACGATTTATGGGGTAATATAAAAATCGTTCCCCTAACTCCTCGCGAGATGCGTTCGTGGTTGCAAAAACAACAAAAGTTGGCAAAAGATGCGGAAAAAATAAGGTATATGAAGGAAGAAATAGATCAAACCAAAAAACATTTAAACGAAAATCGTTTTTTACTGGCGGATTGTTTAAAATCTACGGGTTATAGCATAGATTTGAATATCGGTCCTTCGCTTGCCGAAATTGTAGATATAAGCTGGAATTTAATAGAGCGGCAGGAAAGCATTAAAAGAAAAAAATCGGAATTGACTCATACCGTCAAAGAACTTGAAGAACAATTAAGCGAGGCGGTAACCGCAAAAGAAAAAACCACTTCGGAAATACGGGATTGGAAAGAAAAATGGAAAAACGAGTTGTTAAGTCTAGGATTAGATGTAGAAACCGTTCCTTCAGCAGTTGAAGAGTTTATAGATAAAAATCAAACTTTAGTATCGAGGATAGACGAAGCGAAAGGACTGGAAAGCAGAATTAATTCTATCAAAGAAAATATGGCGGCTTTTGAAAGCGAAGCCGTAAATTTAGCCGAAAAAATTATGCCGGAATTATCAAAAACTCCGGCAATATCGATAGTCCAAGCTATGTATTCAGAGTTAATTAAAGCTGTGCAAGGGAAAGCCGCTCTCGAAAAGCTCAATGCCGAACTTTCAAAACATATAGAAGAAAATGATGAAATAAAAGATAAAATAGAAGATTTACAGATGCGTTTGCAGTTGCTTATTAAAGAAGCTAATTGCCAAAATATTGAGCAATTGCAAGAAGTAGAAAGAAAATCGGAAGAAGCAGAATCGTTAAAAAACAATTTAGAACAATTAGACAAACAACTTCATGGATATTCAGGCGGCATCAAGCTTGAACAGTTTATAGAGGCATCGACGGAAGTCGATCCAGATTCCCTTCCAAACGAAATTTTAAAAGTAAAAGAAGAAATAGAAAAATCGGAAAGCGAAAATTCAAAATTTGAACAATCTATAGGGGAAGAAAGAGCCTTTCTAAAACAATACGACGGAAATTTCAATGCGGCAGAGATAGCGGAAAAAGCCGAATCAACTGCGGCACAAGTCGAATATTATTCGGACAGATTTATAAAAGTGCGCCTTGCCGCCGATATACTGAAAAAAGAAATAGAAAGATACCGTATGCAAAACCAAGGACCGATTTTAGAAAAAGCAAGCAAAATATTTTCGTTGCTAACCTCCGGTTCTTTTACTGGTCTTAGAGCTTCTTTCGGCACAAAAGATGAACGGATTCTCGTAGGGGTAAGAAGAAATATTGAAGACGTTGAAGAAGAAGTGAGCGTAGATGGTATGAGCGAAGGTACATGCGATCAGTTATATCTTTCTCTTCGTCTTGCAAGTTTAGAAAGATACATAGAATCAAACGAGTCTATGCCGATAATAATAGATGACGTGCTGGTTAATTTTGACGATGATAGAGCAATAGAATGTTTGAAAATTTTTTCGAAAATTTCAAAAAAAAATCAGATTATATATTTTACTCACCATAAACATATTCTTAATTTAGTTTCCGGTTTATTTTCTTCAAACATACTAAAAGTCCACGAATTATAAACTATTAACTTCAAATTAAATTAATAATAAATATAATATATTAAAAGAATATTTAAAAAATAAGGTGCAAATAAAATGGCGATAGGCATAGATTTTAACGACCCTATATTTGATAAATTTAAAAATGGTTCAGAAGAACTTTCTCAGGAAAAGTTAGACGAGATCGGGAAGATATTGACGGAAAGACACAACAATTTACCCGTTAATGATTTTGAGGGATATTCTCCTGCGCAAATGCAATGGCTTATTCATGAACCTTTCGGTTCTGGTTCGCCGATTAAAATTAATTCTGATATAGCCGACTCTGCATTAGATAAGATATATCTTTTGTCTCCATTAGAATATCTGATTTCCGAGATAAAAAATAACTGTCATTAGCGAAAAAACAATGCCTGATAATCAATATTGCCTGATTTGTTATCGTCTAATTGCTTAAGTATCCTTGCGAAGCTTTGAAAAGTATAAAAATAAAGCAGGCGATAAAACTGTTAATGTTTTATACCTGAAACGAAAATAAAAGGGCTTAAAACGCAAATTTGAAAGGATTTTTTAACAGTATTTTTTTAAGATAAATTAAATATCCGCTAAAAATTGGGTAAAGTCTAATTTCAAATGAAAATTCCATAACTATCATGAACCAAACAATAAAAGATACCTTCAATTCCATAGCCTCTAAATACGATATTAACAGAAAAAAATTAATCCCTTGTTTTGACGACTTTTACCCTATCGCTATTTCTTTGATACGGAAAACTTCCCCTATTCTTAATGTTTTGGACATTGGAGCGGGAACGGGGTTACTTACCTCTTTTCTACTTGAAAAATACGGCGATGCAAACGTCACGCTTATAGATATGGCATCAGAAATGATGGATATTGCCAGAACGAGGTTTAAGGATAATAAAAATATAAAATATATAATCGGCAATTATGCCGATTACGATTTTAAAGATACCTTCGACGCGGTAATTTCCGCGATGTCCATCCACCATTTGCCCCATGAGGGGAAAAGGAAGCTATTTGCAAAAATATATAAACGCCTTAAACCGGGCGGCATATTTGTCAACGCCGAACAGGTTTTAGGCAGCACGGAAACAATAGAATCTTATTATAAAAAAGAATGGGAGAATTTAATCAGGCAAAACGGGCTCCCGGAAGAAGATATCGCGGCATGGAAGGAAAGACTTAAATTAGACAGGGAAGCCACAGTAGAGCAGCAGGTACACTGGCTTAAAGAAGCAGGCTTTATAAATGCGGACTGTGCTTACAAATATTATAAGTTTGCGGTAATATTTGGAATGAAACGATAACGTGGAGATATAAAATAGCTATATATATTAAAAGATTTTTCTATTACCGCCTAAACGATATATACATGTTTATTTGAGGAATGTTTATGGATAACTATTTTCGTTCTTTTAAAGAACAAAAAGCTAAAGAGCCTTTCAAGAAGCTCTGGAATGTAGAATCCTACGATGATAACCTTAATTACGTGTGGAAAAGCAGTACTAATGTTATAGACTTACTCTTTCCTAAAAGAGGGGAAAACATATTAGACTTCGGATGCGGGACGGGTCATCTTACAAATGAAATAAAAAGTTCCGGCGCTTATGTTAAAGGTATCGACATTTCCGAAGAAATGATCGAGAGGGCAAGGAATTCATATCCCAATATTAATTTTGGAACCGGCAATATAATATCTTACACGGAAAACGAAAGATATGACGGCATATTTTCAAATGCCGTGCTTCACTGGATTCCTCAAAAAGACCATGTCAACTTGCTTAAATCGGTTCATGCCTTGCTCAAGCCGCATGGCAGGTTCGTTGCCGAGTTTGATGCGAAAGGGAATGTGTCCGGTATAATTTCCTCGTTAGATAAAGCAGTCAGTGTTTTAAAAGAAAGAAATGTGGTAAGGGAAAACATAAATATTTCGGCTGAAAATCTCTGGTATCATCCGTCTCTGTCAGAATATAAAGAGCTTTTGGAAAACAACGGTTTTAATGCCGAAAGCATCGAGCTTTACGAAAGATTTACCCCGTTAAGCGGAGGAGAAGAGGGTTTTACAAAATGGGTAAGGTTCGTAATGGGTTTCGGCTTGCTCGATTCTATTCCCAAAAATCTCCGTGAAGGCGTTATAAAAAAGGCTGAGGATATTGCAAGGGAAACGCTTTACAAAAACGGCGGATGGCATGCAGACCATAAACGAATAATATTTAAAGCCGTAAAACATTAAAAGGGACATTATTATAACGAGGACCAACCCAATGAAGATTAACGGTATCGACCATATCGTTTTTACGGTTAACAATATAGATGCTACATGTAAGTTTTATTCGCAGGTTCTCGGAATGCAAATTATAGAATTCGGAGATGGACGATATGCCCTTGGTTTTGGAACAGCTAAAATAAACCTTCATGAAAAGGGAAAAGAATTTGAACCTAAAGCCCTTAATTCCACACCGGGTTCGATCGATATTTGTTTTATAACTGACATTCCCATGAAAGATGTGCTAACTCATATCGGCTCATGCAGGGTTAATGTTATAGAGGGGCCAGTGAAAAGAAACGGAAGCCTTGGACAGATTGAATCAATATACCTGCGCGACCCCGACGGCAATTTAATTGAAATAGCTAACTATATATAATATTAAGAGGTTAGATCACTTTTTATCTTTTTAAAATTACGGTAGAATCGTTTAACGTGCAATTATGATTTTTGTTATGCTATAATGATGCATATAACCTGTTAAACTAACAAATAATTTTAGAGGAATAAAAATGGAAACGGACGCTATTTTTATAAGAACGCAGGATATAAGCTGGACGCCCGCAAGCTCCATTTACGGCGAAAGCGTATTGTATAACGGCAAAGAAATAGTATTCGTAAAGCAGTTAACAAACAGGCTTGAAAACGGGCAAGGCGTAGCTTATTTAATTAAATTCCTTCCTCCCGAAGGCAAGATGATAAGAACGGTGGCGGTTGCCCGCTCGGACGAACACGTATATATACTTGAAGGCGGACACTGTTACAGGAACGGAGAGCGGAGATTATTTCCCGGGGATTACGTATTAAATCCTGAAGGTCATCCCCATGCCGCTTTAGTTAATATCGAAACCGTAGCCCTCGTAATATGCACCGGAGCGACGGACGAAGTAAAAGAAATAACGGTGATAGAACCTAAACTTTAAAAA
>JAJZYP010000003.1 GCA_021798015.1 bacterium | reverse complement strand
CCTGACGGTGAACGAAGAACGCAGTCCGCTTCCTTTTCTTGCGATAACGACCCCTTCAAAAACCTGGACCCTTTCCTTATCCCCCTCTTTAATCTTTTGATAAACCTTAACCGTATCGCCCGATTTGAAAACGGGGGTACCGGTTTTTATGGACGAATTTTCAATCTTTTCAACGATATTCATTTAAGACTCCTTATCTTTATTAATTTTATTTTAAAAGTAAGTATTTTAATATAATATCCATAACTAATCAACCGATTTTTTATCCGCCTTACGGTTAACCAAATCAGGCCTGTTTTCCATGGTCTTTTTAAACGCGTTATCCAATCTCCAATCGTTAATTAGTTTATGGTTTCCGCCGAGCAAAACCTCAGGAACGGCAAGATTGTTTATAGCCCTGGGTTTTGTATATTGCGGATATTCAAGTCCGGACTTATATTCTTCCGAAAAGCTTTCTTCGGTAAGAGATTCAAAATTTCCCAAAAAATTTTCAAAATACCTGCAAACAGCTTCAATTAAAACAATGGATGCAATCTCTCCGCCCGATAATACAAAATCGCCGATGGATATTTCCAATGCGGATGTTAATTCCGCAACCCTTGCATCTATTCCCTCGTACCTTCCGCATATCACTATCATATGATTGTAGCTTGAAATTTCCTTTGCGGCTTTTGAATTAAAGAGTTTTCCCGATGCGGACATTATAACGGTAATTAAATTATTTTCGCCGGCAATCGGATATTTTAATTCATATTCGGCTTTTGCAGATTCATAGGCTTCCAAAATAGGATAAGCCATTAAGAGTTGTCCCGCTCCCCCGCCATAAATTTTATCGTCAACCCTTTTATGTTTATCTTTAGAAAAATCCCTCGGGTTGATAATGTTAATCTCCATAACGCCGTTTTTTATCGCCCTGCTAATCAACCCGGTATTAATAAATGAGGTAAAGTACTCGGGCATTATCGAGATTATATCGATTACCCTTTTAGTCCGGCATGTTTGAACATTGAGTTTTTTATTCATTTTACTTATATTTTATAATTTTCTTCGTTTTTTACGACAACCTTATTATTATAATCTACCCTGAGAATATTTTCATCCGTCATTGGAATTAGATATGTTTCGCAGGTGGATTTTATTTCTATTATGTCGGTGTCGCCCTGATAAACCTCCGTAACGGTTCCGATATTTTCATTTTTACTGTTATAGCAGTTTAAATTAATCAAGTCGGAAATTAAATATTCATTCTTATCAAGGGTTATATCGGTTTTTTTTATAAAAACCCGCTTTTTTTTAAAACTTAAAGCATCGTCTATTGAATGCGAACCGTAAAGTTTTATAAGAAAGCCCTTATTTACGGGTCTGATTTTTTCAACCTTAAGCTGCTCGTAAGCATTGTCTCTTTGAATAAATAAAGGTATGCCGGGCGAAAATGCTTCGGTATCCGGGTTATATGGTATAAATAAAAGCTCTCCGTTTATTCCGTGCGGTTTAGCAAATTCTCCGACACCGATATAACCGTTCATTTTCCCTGTTTTTTCAATAAAGACATAACCGTATCGCTTGGTTTAGCGCCGAGGCTTATCCATTTGTCGAACTTATCCCTGTCAACCTTAAATTGTGAGGTATTCGAGCAGGGATTATATGTACCCAGTATTTCTATGAATTTTTTTTGAACGGCTTTTTCGCCGGAAGCCGCCACAATCCTGTAAAATGGTTTTTTGTGAGAACCGGTTCTTGCAAGTCTGATTTTTACTGCCACCTGAAATCTCCTTTGTTTTGTTAAAGTTAAAAGTTTTGATAATTATAATTATTGATGATTACCGCTATTAATGCAATTAAATAAAAAATTAAAGATTATTGAACATATTTTTCATACCGCCGATATTTTTCAAATTTTTAAGCGAACCGAATTTTCCGCCCTTAAACGATTTCATCATTTTTTTTACTTCTTCGAATTTATTTATAAATATATTTACATCGTTGACCGAAGTACCGCTTCCCGCGGAAATTCTCTTTCTGCGTCCGCCGTTGAGTATTGCGGGGTTAAGCCGTTCCTTTTCCGTCATCGAGTTTATGATAGCATTTATTTTTTTAAATTCTTTTTCGGCGGCTTCAGGGTTGAACTTGTCCTTTATTTTGGAAAAACCGGGTATCATCGAGGCAATCTGACCGATGCCGCCTATTTTAGAAACCATTTTTAGCTGTTCGGCAAAATCTTTAACCGTAAAATCTTTTTTATTAAGGCTTTCTTCTATGGCTTTTGCCGATTTTTCGTCCACGGCGTTCTGGGCTTTTTCGATGAGGCTCATAACATCGCCCATGCCGAGTATCCTGTCGGCTATCCTTTCTCCGTAAAAGGGTTCGAAATCGCTTAATTTCTCGCCGACGCCTATAAATTTTATCGGTTTATCCACGGTTTTTTTGATGGAAAGAGCGGCGCCGCCCCTGGAATCGCCGTCAACCTTGGTAAGAACAACCCCTGTTATGCCTATCGCTTCGTTAAATGTTTTTGCAACCGTAACGGCGCTCTGTCCAAGCATAGAATCGGCGACGAAAAGTATTTCATTAGGGTTAAATTTGCTTTTGAGGGTTTTTAATTCTTCCATCAAAGGCTCGTCGATTTCAAGGCGTCCCGCCGTGTCTATTATCAGTGTATCGTAAGCATGCTTTTCGGCGATTTCTAAGGCGTTTTTGACTATTTCTCCGGGTTTCTGCGTAATCCTGCCGTCCTTTTCCGGGGTTTCGTAAACCGGAATGTTTATGCTTGCGCCGATTTTTTTAAGTTGAAGAACGGCGGCAGGCCTATAGACATCCGCGGGAACAAGATAAACGCTCCGCTTTAACCCCCGCAAATAGAGGGCAAGTTTTCCGGCGGTCGTAGTCTTACCCGAACCCTGAAGTCCGGCGAGCATAATGACGACAGGCGGCTTAGCTTTAATATTAAGGGGTTCGTGGCCGCCGAGAAGGCTTGTCAGCTCGTCGTGTATGATTTTAATTATCTGCTGGGACGGCGTAAGACTGTCCATAACCTTTTCGCCGACAGCCTTGTTCTTGACCGATTCGATAAATTCCTTGACTATAAGGTAGTTTACATCGGCTTCGAGCAGGGACAGCCTGACCTCTTTGAGAGCGTCCTCGATATTTTTCTCGGAAAGCTTCCCATACCCGCGAAGGTTTTTAAATACCTTTTCTAATTTTGAGCTAAGTCCGTCAAACATTTTAATTTACATGCAAAACAACAATATATTATTTATATTTAAGATAAGAAAATTATCATTTTATTAGTTTTTTATAAATATGTCAATATCTTATGGGGGGAAATTTTTGCAGGTCTTGGAATGTTTGGAATTATCCAAAGTTTTTTCTGTAGTTAATGGCTTCCGAAAGCGTGTCTTTGTCAACATATTCAAGGTCGGAACCTATCGGTATTCCCCTTGCCAGAGCGGTTATATGAACATTGTAAGGCGATAATATTTTTTGAATATAAACCATGGTGGCTTCGCCGTTAGAATTGGGGTTTAGCGCAAGGATTATTTCCTCGAAGCCCCCCTGCTCCACCCTGACCGCAAGTTCTTTAAGTTTTATATCCGAAGGGGTTATCCCCTCCAAAGGATTTATTAAGCCGTGGAGGACATGATAAAAGCCGTTAAAGTTGCCGCTTTTTTCGAATACATATATTATTTCCGGATTTTCCACTACGCATAATAATTTAGAGTTCCTCGATGTATTTTTGCATATAGGGCAAAAATCTTCTCCGCTCAGATTAAAACAATTTTTGCAAAGTTTGATATTTTGTTTTGCATCTTTTATGGCATTTGCAAGGCTATATGCTACCGATTCATTTTGGGATAATATGTAAAACGCAAGCCTTCTTGCGGATCTTTCGCCTATTCCGGGAAGTTTTTTAAAGGCGGACACAATATCTCTAATATAATCGGATTGATTAATCGACATAAGTCTTGGATATAATTTGGATATAATTTAGATATAATATTGTTTTAATTTATTAAAAAAGGCCGGGTAAATTAAGTCCGCCCGTTAATTTGGACATTTCATTCGTAACCATATCTTTTGATTTATTAAGGGCTTCGTTAATAGAGGCGACTATAAGGTCTTGAAGCATTTCGGCATCATCGGGATTAATAACGGCTTTATCTATCGTTATGGATATAAGTTCCTGTTTTCCGTTCACTTTTGCCGTAACCATACCGCCGCCGGAACTGGATTCGACAATTTTAGAACCGAGTTCTTCCTGCATTTTAAGCATATCCGATTGAAACTTTTGAGCTTGCTTTAACATTCCTGCCATATTTTTGGACATTTTAACATTCCTCCAGATTTCTATTTGTGTTTATATTATATTATTCTATAATTTTTTTTAAAAAATAACAAGGCGGTTTCACTTTTTTAGGTTACTTTTTAGTCTTATCTATCCTTTCGATATCTTTCCCGAAAATGTCTTTTATGCTTTCCATGATTATGCTTTCATCGGGTTTTTCAGCTTCGTTGGCTTTAATGCCGTCATCTATTAAAGCGTTAGTTTCCTGCTTACTATTTTCTTGAGCTAATTTTTCATCGATTTTATCGAAATGGGCAAAGAATTCGTCTGATCCCCCGTGCGTATTATTACCGTCATTAGGCGCTATTTTAACTTGCCTGTCCGTTTGCGCCGGAGCGGGAGCGGCAGTTTTCGGCAGCGGCTGACGAAGTGCAAAGGATGAGTCAAATGTGGGCGGAGGCGGTGTCAGAGCCTCATCGTTTAAATTAAACTTGCCGGTTTTACCCTCCATTTTTGGATTTTCTGCCGGATTTGTTTTAAGCGATATAAATTTATCGATTTTATTTATGAGTTCCGTTACATTATGTTTCGATGGAATATTTATAAGCCTGAAAAGAGTAAGTTCAAGCATTAATGAAGGGGAAGAGATTTTTTGATATTTGGCGTCCGAGTTAAGTAATATATCTATCATATCGAGAAGTTCCTCCGAGCGTGTTTGTCCGGCAAGGGGAATTAAAGCATTTATTTCTTCATCCGTCATATCGTTAATCATATCTTTATATTTTAATTTTATTATTAAAATATTTCTGATGTAGAATGCAAGCTGTTTTATAAACTGCCTTATATCTGCCCCGGAGTCGTATATTTCTTTTGCCAGCCTGATGGAAGCTTCATAATCCTTCTTAAAAATTGCGCCGATAAGATCAACGATCGCTGCTTTAACGGTTAATCCAAGAACGGGCGATATATCTTCTTTTATATCCTTTCCGAAGTACGATATAATAGTGTCAAAGGTTGTGAGAGAGTCCCTAACGGATCCGTCAGCCAAAGAGGCCATAATCATTAAGTTTTCATCGGTAACGGAAATGTCTTCCGCAGCCGCAATCTCTTTTAATTTACGGTAAATTATATCGGTCGGTATTCTTTTGAAGTTAAACCTTTGACACCTCGATAAAATAGTTTCGGGGACTTTGTGCAATTCGGTTGTTGCAAAAATAAATTTAGCGTGGGCGGGAGGCTCTTCTAACGTCTTTAAAAGAGCATTAAAGGCGCTATTTGAAAGCATGTGAACCTCGTCGATGATGTAAATTTTATATTTAAAACTCTGCGGCAGATATATTATGTTTTCCTTTAAATCCCTTATTGCGTCAACGCCGGTATTCGATGCCCCGTCGATTTCTATAACATCCACCGAGCTGCCGTTTTGAATCTGGACACATGCGGAGCAAACGCCGCACGGATTTATCGTAGGACCGTTTTCGCAGTTAATCGATTTTGCAAGTATTCTTGCAATAGATGTTTTACCGACTCCCCTTGTGCCGGAAAATATGTAGGCATGGGCAATCCTGTCGTGAATAACGGCATTTTTAAGCGTTTGGACAATGTTATCCTGCCCCGCTATTTCATCGAAAATTTTTGGCCTGTATTTTCTGGCAAGCACCTGATACATATTTTATAATTATAACATATAATAATACAAGTTTTGCAAGTTATGATTGATTTTTATAAAAAAAATTGCTAAACTTAATAATCTATGCAAAAATCCGAAGAAAATTTTAATAATTTCAAAGATTTTCCGAAAAATTACGACTATCAGGCGGTCGAAAAAAAGATAGCGCAGTATTGGGAAGATAACGATACATATAGTTTCGATTTCTTTGATACCGAAAAGGAAATTTTTTCGGCCGATACTCCTCCGCCTTATGTTTCATCCGCCCATCTCCATGTCGGGCATGTAATGAGTTATTCCCAGGCCGAGTTTATCGTCAGGTACAAAAGAATGAAAGGGTTTAATGTGTTTTATCCGATGGGTTTCGACGATAACGGTCTTCCGACGGAGCGGTATGTCGAAAAAAAGTATAAAATAAACAAGTCGAAGATAACGAGGGAAGAGTTTATAGACCTTTGCTTAAAAGAGACGAAGATTGGCATCGAGACATATAAAGCCTTATGGAAATCCGCAGGAATAAGCGTCGATTACCGGCTGTCATACTCTACGATAGATGAAAGATGCAGGAAAACATCCCAAAAATCATTTATTGATCTTTACCATAAGAAGCTGATAGAAAGAAGGAACGAGCCTATTTTATGGTGCCCTCAATGCAGAACCTCGCTTGCGCAGGCGGATATTATAATAGAAGAATTAAACGGTATTTTGTATGACATAGAATTTAAATCATCATCGGGCCAGGGTCTTATAATATCCACAACCCGCCCCGAATTACTGGGGGCATGCGTTGCGGTTTATGCCAACCCTCTTGACGACAGATACAGGTTTTTAAACGGGCAAACCGTTAAAACCCCTCTATATAATAAAGATGTTCCCGTTAAATATGATGAAACCGTAGATATAAATTATGGAACGGGTTTGATGATGGTTTGCACCTGGGGCGATGCCGAAGATGTTAGAAAGTGGAAGGAGAATAAACTTGACACGGCTATCATTGTAGATAAAGCGGGAAGATTAAATGAAGCGTCAGGGGCTTATAGCGGATTAACCGTAAGGGATGCAAAAAGAGCAATAGTAGATGACCTCAAGAAATTATCGTTTATAAAAGGGGAAAAACCGCTTTTGCATAATGTCGGCGTTCATGACAGGTGTGAAACCCCCGTCGAATTTATTCGCGAGCTTCAATGGTTTATAAAAATTTTAGATAATAAAGATAAATTCTTAGAGGCTGCCGGTGAAATAAAGTGGCACCCCGATTTTATGAAACCAAGATACGACGAATGGGTTAATAATTTAAAATGGGACTGGAATATATCGAGGCAAAGATTTTACGGCGTACCCTTTCCTGTCTGGTATTGCGCAAATTGCGGCGAAGTAATCCTTGCAAAAGAGGACGAACTGCCCGTGGACCCTGCCATAGCCCATCCCGATATTATTAAATGTCCTAAATGCGGGGGGAAAGAATTTAAACCGGAGACGGATGTTATGGACACATGGATGACATCATCGATGACCCCCCTGATTAACGCCTTATGGGCATATGATTCCCGCGCCGCCGATAAAAAAAAACTTTTAGATAGGATTTACCCGATGAGCCTGCGGCCGCAGGCTCAGGAAATTATTCGAACATGGTTATTTTATACCGTCGTAAAATCTATTTATCATACGGGTAATATTCCGTTTAAAAATGTTATGATAAGCGGCTGGGGACTTGATAAAAACGGCAAAAAGATGTCTAAAAGCTTAGGTAATTTTGTAGGACCCGAAGAAATAATAAATAAATATTCCGCGGATGCCTTAAGATACTGGGCTTCAAAGGCAAATCTGGGGCAGGATTTAAGGTTTAACGAAGAAGATGTCGCGAACGGCAGAAGGCTTTTAATTAAATTATGGAATGCGGCAAGGTTTTTAATCACAAATGTCAACGAAGGATTTAATCCGTATGAGAAAGACATATCGGAACTTGAATTGGGCGAAGTCGATAAATGGGTTATTACGGAATTCGAAAACACTTTAAAGATATGCGGGAACTATATGGAATCTTACGAATACTCCTCAAGTTTAAAGGCAATGGTCGATTTCTTTTATAATGTATATTGCGATAATTATCTCGAAATTATAAAAAATGTTTTTTGGGACGAGGAAGAAGAAAATTTTGACAGAAAAGATAAGGCTTTAAATGTTATGTATTTTGTTTCATTCAATATGATAAAAATATTTGCTCCATTTTTTCCGTTTATTACGGAAGAATTATACCTGTCGTTTTATAAAAATTTTGAAACGGCCGGCAGTATTCATTTGTCAAATTGGCCAGACTACAGAAAAGAACTTACCTTCGAATCTTCCATAAAAACCGTTAAAATTTTATTGAATATTCTCGAGGCTTCAAGAAAATTAAGAACAAGTTTAAATCTTCATCAAAATCATAAGATTGACAAACTTTTAGTTAAAACGCTGAATAACGATTATATAAGCATCTTAAACAGCGTGAACAGCGATATAAAATCTGCCGCACGGGCGAAAAGAATGATATTTTCCGACGAAGCGGATTTTAAAACCGCGGATGATAACCTGTTTATAAAGATAGAAAAATGAACATTGACATTTTAATATTTTATTAATAATATAGCATATATTTTAAAAAATTGGTTTAATTCAGATTAATAAAAGGAGATTTATATGGCAAATCCAAAGAAAAGACACTCAAAATGCAGGAGGGATAAAAGGAGAACTCATGACAGCCTTGAGGCAACTAATTATTCAAAGTGCCCGAATTGCGGGGAGCCCGTGCTTCCGCATAGAATGTGCGCTAATTGCAAAACGTACAGGGGACGGGTTATAATTGCGGCAGCCGAATCAAAAGCCTGATTATACAAATTATATAAAAGAGTTAACGGGCGTTAAAATTTTACCTAAAAATGGGGAAATTATAAATGATTAAAATAGCTCTGGACGGCTTTGGTTCAGATAAGGCGCCGGAACCCGAGGTTTTAGGGGCAATAGCCGCCGTAGAGTCGGATGAGGGATTAGAGATAATACTCACCGGGGATGAGGCCGCATTAGAGAGCGCTTTTAAAAAAAACGGGCATATGTCATCAAGGGTTAAGATAAAGCATGCTCCTGAGCGGATTACAATGAAGGATTCTCCGTCTTCTATCGTAAGGAATAAAAAAAACTCTTCTTTGCGCGTTGCTTACGAACTTGTAAAGAATAAAGAGGCGGATGTCGTTATCAGCGCGGGTAATAGCGGGGCATCTTTGGCTATCGCTATGTTTGTTTTTAAGCGGATCAAGGGGATAGACAGGCCTGCGATAGCTACTATTATGCCGGCAATCGGCGGCTATACCGTTTTGATAGACGCGGGAGCGAATGTCGATGTCAAACCCCATCATCTTGCTCAATTTGCAATAATGGGCGCCGAATATGCCGCTTTTATGAAGGATATAAAAAATCCGAAGATAGGCCTATTAAGCAATGGGGAAGAGGAATCCAAGGGTAACGATCTTACAAGGGAGGCTTATAAGATTATAAAAAATACCGATTTAAATTTTTACGGCTATGTCGAAGGTAGAGAGATATTTAACGGAAAAGTCGATGTAGTTGTTTGTGACGGATTTACGGGCAATGTTATTTTAAAAGCATCCGAGACGCTGGCCGAAACAATATTTAATCTTTTAAAAGACGAAGTGGACAAAAGCCTTATGGCGAAATTAGGGTTTTTTCTTGCTAAAAAATCATTAAAAAATTTTAAAAAACTTGTTGACCACAACGAATACGGCGGGGCGCCGCTTCTCGGGGTTAACGGAGCGGCATTTATCGCCCACGGCGGCGCAAGCCCAAAAGCAATCGCGAGCGCCATTTTTGTTGCCAAGCACTTTGTCGAAAAAGGGATAACTTTAAATATCAGCCATAAAATAGAAGCCAATGCCGAAAGCGGTTATTTATCCCAATAAAATATAAATTTTGATAGCGAAGGTTTAAAAAATTGATATATTCACAGATTACAGGAATCGGTTCGTATGTTCCGGAAAAAGTGCTTACCAATGAAGAACTTTGCAGTATTGTCGATACATCGGACGAGTGGATTACCTCAAGGACCGGCATTAAAGAAAGGCGGATCGCCGAAGCCGGCTTAACGACATCGGATATAGCCGCCAATGCCGCAAGGCGGGCAATTAAGCGCTCGGGGGTGAGCCCGATGGACATAGAGCTTATCATAGTCGGAACAATTACGCCGGATATGATATTTCCGTCCACCGCCTGCATCGTTCAAGAAAAATTAGGGCTGAAAAATGCGGCCGCTTTTGATGTAAGCGCAGGGTGCAGCGGCTTTATTTATTCTTTATCCATTGCAGACAGCTTTATTAAATCGGGCAGATATAAAAATGCATTAGTTATCGGCGCCGATTTACTTTCGAGAATTACCGATTATACCGACAGGTCAACCTGCGTATTATTCGGTGACGGCGGAGGGGCGGCGGTGTTATCCGCAAATACCGAAAATACAAGAGGTATCTTATCGACCCACATACATTCCGAGGGCGGGCATGACAATATACTTAAACTTCCTGCGGGAGGCTCTTTAATGCCCGCAACCGCCCAGACGGTAAATAATCTTGACCATTATATAAAGATGAAGGGTTCCGAGCTTTTTAAATATGCGGTAAAATATCTTAAAGATGTTGCCGAAGAGGCTATTAAATTTAACGGCCTTAAGCCGGAAGATATCGATTTGTTTGTTCCCCATCAGGCAAATATCAGGATAATAGAAGCCACCGCAAAGAAGTTGTGTTTTCCAATGGAGAGGGTTTTCGTAAATGTGGAGAAGTATGGAAATACTTCAAGCGGTTCAATCCCTATTGCGTTAGACGAAGCGTGCGTTTCGGGCCGCATAAAAGAAGGGGATCTGGTATTAATCGATGCTATCGGCGCTGGACTCGCATGGGCATCTTCTATAATAAGATGGTAAAACTATATAACTATATATATGATATATGGTAAAACGGGGACAGGCTTAAGCCTGTCCCCTAATAGGATGAAACAATAAAATGATAAAATCTCCCATATGTGATAAAATTGGGATAAAATATCCGATTTTTCAGGGCGGAATGGCATGGGCTTCGAATTATGCTCTTGCAAGCGCCGTTTCAAATGCCGGAGGCTTGGGTATAATAGGGGCAGGGCAGATGCCCCCGGATCTCCTTGTTAAGGAAATAAGAAAAGCTAAGGAAAATACCGATAAGCCTTTCGGCGTAAATCTTATACTATATTTGCCTCATATAGGTGAATTAGTCGATGCCGTTATACGAGAGGGCGTCCCTGTTGTTACGACCGGAGCCGGAAATGCGGGACCTTACATTAAAAAATTTCACGAAGCGGGCATAAAAGTAATTCCCGTTATTCCATCGACGGCTCTTGCAAAAAGGATGGAAAAGGCTGGGGCGGATGCCTTAATTGCCGAGGGTACGGAATCGGGAGGGCATATCGGGGAGCTAACCACCATGGTAATTGTTCCGCAGGTTGTCGATAGCGTTAATATTCCCGTTATAGCTGCGGGCGGAATTGCGGATTACAGAGGGTTCGCCGCCGCTTTATGTCTGGGCGCAAGCGGCGTTCAAATGGGCACGAGATTTCTTGCGACTAAGGAATGCCATGTGCATCAAAACTGGAAGGATATGGTAATAAAGGCATCCGACAGGGATACCGTCGTTACCGGAAGGCCGACGGGGCATCCTGTCAGGGTGTTAAAAAACAGGCTCGCGAAAATGTTTCTCGAATTGGAAGAAAAATGTTCGCCGGTCGTTGAATACGAAAAACTCGGCACGGGAAGATTGAAAGCTGCGTCGGTTGACGGGGATATCGAAATGGGTTCTTTAATGAGCGGACAGATTGCGGGACTGATAAAAGAGGAAAAAACCGTAAAAGAGGTTATAGAAGAAATAGTTTTCCAGGCTGAAGATTTTATCAATAATATGTCTAAATTTATAAAAGGTTAAATGGAAAAAAGAGCAAACCCAAATATTGCATTTGTCTTTCCCGGACAGGGGTCACAGCATACGGGCATGGGAAAGGATATTTTTGAAAATTTTAACGAAGCAAGGCTTGTCTTAGAAGAGTCTTCGGATATCTTAGGCATGGATATGAAAAAGCTAATTTTTGGGGATGATGAAAGGCTGCTTAATTTAACCGAAAATACCCAGCCGGCCATTTTAACCGTGAGCACAGCCATACTTAAAGCAATGCAAAAAGAAACGGGTCTTAATCCTGTTTGCGTTTCCGGCCATAGTCTCGGCGAGTACAGCGCCAATGTTTTTGCAGGTTCTTTGGATTTTTTGCATGCCCTTTTAATCACAAAAAAAAGAGGGGTTTTTATGCAAAATGCGTGTCCCGCGGGTTTTGGCAGGATGGCGGCAATAATTGGACTTGACGAGGATATTATAAAATCGGTAATCAATAAGATAAACGGTTCGGATAATAAGGACAAGGTATTTATAGCGAATTTTAATTCGCCCGTTCAAACCGTTATATCGGGGGAATCCTCTTCTGTGGACGAGGCATGCGCCGTTCTTAAAGAACGGGGAGCCAAAAAGACTGTTATATTGCCGGTCAGCGCCCCGTTTCATACGCCGTTTATGGAAGAGGCAAAGGGTAATTTGTCAGCCTATTTTAAAGAAGACTGGTTTTCTGATGCCCATTGCGAAATATTTTCAAATGCCGACTCTTTAAATTATTCTAAAAAAACCGATGTTATCAGGCTTCTTTTGGAACAGATAACTTCTCCCGTGAGATGGAGCGAGTCCGTTTTGAATATGAAGAAAATATTTAATGTTTCCACCTTTATTGAAATCGGACCTTCAAATGTTTTAAGTTCTTTAATAAAAAGGATAGATAAAGGGGTCAATTCTTTATCTATTAATTCCGTTGCGACATTAAAAGAATTGGAAAAATTTTTACTTGTTAATAACTAACGGGAAATCTAAACCGGTATTTTATCTGTAAGTTAATTATAATTTATGTCTTATTGTATCGATTTAAGCGGTAAGGTAACGATTGTTACGGGAGGATATGCGGGAATCGGGTTGTCCATTGTCAAAACTCAACTTTCTGCAGGAGCAAGAGTTATAATTCTGGGCAAGACTTATAACAAATTTTTAGATATTCGGAATGAACTTAAAGAAATTTCGGATGAATTCGACTTCTACGAGCTCGATATAAAAAATTCTCAAGAGGTAACGGATATTATACGGAAAATAGAAGCAAAGGAGTCAAAAATAGACATTCTTGTCAATAACGCCGGCATTGTTAAGGATTCTCTGCTTATAAGGATGAGCGATGAAGACTGGCTCGATGTGCTTGATGTCAATTTAAACGGACTGTTTTATGTTACGAAAAATGTGTTGAAATATATGGTAAAAGCTAAAAGCGGCAGGGTAATTAATATAACATCCGTAATCGGCGAAACCGGCAACGCGGGTCAGGCAAATTACGCGGCAGCCAAGGCGGGAATTATTGCCTTTACTAAATCTATTGCTAAGGAATATGCCGCCAGGGGCATAATTGCAAATGCCGTCGCTCCCGGTTTTATAAAGTCGTCTATGACCGATAAATTACCTGAGGATATAAAAGACGGGATAAAAAAGACAATCCCGTTAAGCCGCATCGGCGACCCAACCGATGTTTCGAATGCGGTGCTTTTTTTATCGTCTATTTTATCGAATTATATCACGGGTGCCGTTATTAATGTAAACGGCGGAATGTTTATGCAGTAATTTAATAATAAAAATATTAATTAATTTTATGAATTTAAATTAATTAACAAGGAGGGGGTGAAAAAGTAAATGTCAGTGGAAAAAAAGGTTAAAGAAATAATCGTCGAGCAGCTCGGGGTTACTCCCGATGAGGTTACTAACGAGGCTTCATTTGTCGAAGACCTTGGTGCGGATTCTTTGGACACCGTAGAATTGGTTATGGCTTTTGAAGAGGAGTTCGGGATAGAGATATCCGATGAAGATGCCGAAAAGATTAAAACGGTTCAGGATGCAGTTTCATATATCGATGAGCATACAAAATAATTTGCATCTTTATTATTAAAACCATCAAAATAAAGATTTATAACGGATTTACTATGAGAACAGTTAATTGCGATAGAAGAGTCGTTATTACGGGACTTTCCATGATTACCGCGCTCGGCAACGATCTTGAATCATCCTGGAATAAGATGATAAAAGGGGAAAGCGGCATCGGTTTAATTACCCGCTTTGATACGGAAAGCTACGCGACTAAGATAGCCGGCGAGGTAAAAGGGTTTAATCCCGAGAGATTTATCGACAAAAAAGAAGTTAAAAAAATGGACCAATTTATTCATTACGCTTATGCCTGTTCCAAAATGGCCGTTGATATGTCTGGACTTGGGATTACGAAGGAAAATGCTCACAGGGTCGGCGTATGGATTGGCGCCGGCATCGGCGGACTTATGACCATAGAAAAGTATCACACACTGCTTTTGGAAGGAGGACCTAAAAAAATTTCGCCGTTTTTTATCCCGATGCTTTTAATAAATCTGGCGCCGGGCCAGATTTCAATAATGACGGGAGCTAAAGGCCCTAACGCCAGTACCGTATCTGCCTGTTCCACAGGCACCAATTCCATTGGAGACGCGTACAAAATAATAGCAAGGGGAGACGCCGACGCGATGATAGCGGGCGGCGCCGAATCCACGATTACCCCGCTTTGTATTTCGGGCTTTAACGCGATGAAGGCGCTTTCCACAAGAAACGACGAACCGGCAAAGGCTTCGAGGCCGTTCGATAAAAATAGGGACGGTTTTGTCGTAAGCGAGGGGGCGGGTATCGTTATCCTCGAGGAGTTAAGCGGCGCGTTAAAAAGGGGCGCAAAAATAATCGCCGAAATTGTGGGATACGGCGTTTCTTCGGATGCTTATCATCTTTCCACCCCCGACCCAAACGCCGAAGGCGCATACTACAGTATGAAAAATGCCATAGAGGACGCAGGGTTAACCCCCGATAATATAGATTATGTAAACGCCCATGGGACATCCACTTATTATAACGATTTAAACGAAACTAAGGCCATAAAGCAGCTTTTTAAGGATAAAACTAAGGAGTTAAAAATTAGTTCCATTAAATCCATGATAGGGCATGCGCTTGGAGCGGCCGGCGGAATAGAAGCGGTTGCCACTGCATTAACTGTCAGTACGGGGATAATACCCCCTACGATAAATTTAGATGAACCCGGCGAAGAGTGCGATTTGGATTATGTTCCCAATGTAATGCAAAAGGCCGATGTACGATATGCGATATCAAATTCTTTTGGATTTGGCGGGACAAATGCCACATTAGTTTTTAAAAAATGGGAGGAATAATATTATAAATGATATTCTTAGGGTCTGATCATGCCGGTTTTGAATTAAAAGAGTCTATAAAAAATTATCTTAAAGAGAAAGGTATAAATTATCTTGATATGGGAACGGATTCGTTAAAGAGCGTGGATTATCCCGATTACGCCCTTAAGGTAGCCGAAAAAGTAAAGGCGGACGACGATAAGAATTCTTTCGGTATTCTCGTTTGCGGAACGGGTATTGGAATGGAAATAGCCGCAAATAAAATAAACGGAATCAGGGCGGCTCTGGCTTATGATGAATATACGGCGGAGGTTGCAAAGAAGCATAATAATGCCAATGTCTTAACCCTGGGCGGCAGGACAACCACGCCCACAGAGGCAATAAGATATATCGATAAATTTATGTCATCCATGTACGAAGGCGGAAGGCATGAAAATAGAATTTCTAAGATTACCTCTATGGAAAAATTAAAAGATTGAAGATATAATAAACAGGATATAAATGTAAAATATAAAAATTTATAAAAAAAATTTGTAAAATTTAAATAAAATTAAATTTAATTTTCAGGTGAAATAAATTGAATTTTAAAGATTTAAAGGAATTTGACAACGAGGTTTATGAATTTATAGGTAAAGAACTTAATAGACAGAGGCAGTCCATAGAGCTTATAGCTTCCGAAAATTTTGTTTCAAAAGCCGTAATGGAAGCGCAAGGTTCTGTTTTAACCAACAAATATGCCGAAGGATATCCAAAAAAAAGGTATTATGGCGGGTGTAATTATATAGATAACATCGAGCAGATAGCATTAGATAGAATCAAAGAGATATTTAAAGCTGAATATGCCAATGTTCAGCCTCATTCCGGCTCTCAGGCAAATATGGCTATTTTTTACGCATTTTTAAAGCCGGGCGATACTGTTTTGGGTATGGATTTATCGCATGGCGGGCATCTAACCCATGGAAGCCCCGTAAATTTTTCCGGAAAATATTTCAATGTTATTCCGTATGGCGTTCATAAAGCTACCGAGACAATAGATTATGATGAATTGAGAAAAATAGCCTTGAATAATAAACCCAAAATGATAATAGCAGGGGCAAGCGCCTATTCAAGAATTATAGATTTTAAAAAATTCAGGGATATTGCAGATGAGGTCGGGTGTTATCTTATGGTCGATATGGCGCATATAGCCGGTTTAGTTGCGGCAGGTCTCCATCCAAGTCCGATCCCCTATGCGGATTTTATCACCACCACAACCCATAAAACACTTAGGGGTCCCAGGGGTGGGGTTATCTTGGCAAAGGCTAAATATGAAAAGGAATTAAATTCTGCAATATTTCCTGGAATTCAGGGAGGACCGCTCGAACATATAATAGCCGCAAAGGCTGTTGCTTTTAAAGAGGCTCTAACGGAGGAGTTTAAAGATTATCAAAGACAGGTGGTTTTCAATGCTGCTGCCCTTGCGGATACCCTTATAAACAATGGGTTTAAATTGATATCGGGCGGTACAGACAATCATCTTATGCTTGTTGATTTTAGAAAATCCGAAATGACGGGTAAACAAGCCGAAGCCCTTTTAGACAAGGTCGGTATTACTGTCAACAAAAACAAGGTTCCATTCGACGAAAGGTCCCCGTTTGTAACCAGCGGAATAAGAATCGGAACGCCGGCTGTAACCACGAGGGGCATGAAAGAGGGTGAGATGGTGAAAATAGGAGAGCTCATATCGGAAGTTTTGCATAATCTTAACAATGAATCTATCAAAGAAAATGTGGAAAAAGAGGTTCGGCTTTTGTGCGATAAATTTCCGCTTTATTGAAATTTTTATTAATTTTGGATATATGAAATGCCCTTTCTGTTTAAATGATGATGATAAAGTTGTTGATTCAAGAGTATCAAAAGATGGAAGGTTGACAAGACGAAAAAGGCAATGCAATGTCTGCGGAAAAAGATTTTCTACTTTGGAAACGATTATCATTTCATCTCCTCTTATAATTAAAAAGGATGGGCGAAGGGAATCATTTGATAGGCAAAAAATATTAAGCGGACTTATAAAGGCGTGTGAAAAAAGACCCGTTTCATACCAGAGTATTGAAGAAATAGCTCAATCTGTCGAAAGATGGATTGAAGAAACAAATTTAAAGGAAGTAAAAAGCGAGGACATAGGAAAGTTTGTTCTTAACAAATTAAAAAGCCTTGACGCAATAAGTTATGTCCGTTTTGCTTCCGTCTATCTCTCCTTTAAAGACATAAACGAACTTTATGAAAATGTTTCCGAACTTATTAAAAAGCAGTCTTAACATCCTTCCTTTTAAATTTTATGAATAAATGAATAACAAAAACAAAGACATCGATGAATATTTTATATCCCAAACCCTTAATCTTGCAAAAAAGGCGGAAGGTTTTACTTCCCCTAATCCCATGGTAGGAGCGATTGTTGTTAAAGACGGATTGGTGATCGGGGATGGCTATCACGAGAAAGCCGGTTTACCCCATGCCGAGATAACAGCTTTAAAAAAGGCAGGTTCAAGGGCAAAAGGCGCCACCATTTATGTAAGTTTAGAGCCTTGCAGTCATTTTGGCAAAACCCCTCCCTGTATTTATGCCATTAAAGAGTATGGAATTAAGAGGGTGGTGGCGGCTATGAAAGACCCAAACCCGTTAGTATCCGGAAAAGGGTTTGATTATTTGCAAAATAACGGTATTGAAGTAGCTTACGGAATTTTTGAGAATAAAGCTAAAAAACTTAATGAGGTATTTTTTAAATATATAACAAGTGGGTTTCCTTTTATAACAATTAAAGAGGCAATAACCCTCAATGGTAAAATTGGTTACAGAAATATTAAAGAAAAGTCATATATTTCCTCAAAAAAATCTTTAGAATATACGCATTATTTACGATTAATCAATGATTCCATAATGGTTTCGGCAAAAACGGTAATAAGTGATGATCCGATGTTAGATGCCCGAATAAACGACAGGAATATAAAAGATAAATTTTTAAATAAAAGGTATGCCAAAATAATTTTGGACACGGATTTATCTATACCTTTAAGATCAAAAGTTTTCGAAACTCATGGAACCGTATTAATATTTACGGCTAAGGATTATAATAATGAAAAGAGTAAAAAAAAGATGCTCTTAGAAGAAAAAGGTGCAATTATAAAGGATGTGTATTATAATAGTAAAGGTGAAAGATTCTTAAACTTAAAAGAGATATTTAAGGTATGTGCCGAACTTAAAATAACAAGCATACTGGCGGAAGCAGGACCAAATCTTTTCAGTTCTTTAATTGGTGAAAAGTTTTATGATAAGTTAATATTTAATATTACCCCTTATATTTTTGGAAACAAAGACGCTGTGGGCCTGTTTGAAACTTTAGATTTAAAAAATAAAAATATGCTAAAATTTTACGATTTAGGTTCGAAAAAGATAGGCAATGAAATTTTTTTGACATATTATCCAAAAGATGAATAAATTAAATATGAGTTTTGATTGCATATGTTTAGCGGAATTATAAAAGAAAAGGGGCTTGTTAGATCGATAAATAAAGGCATTTTGTCAATAATTGCCCCTATAACGAGAAAAAACGCTTATGTAGGGCAAAGTATAGCCGTAAACGGTTTATGTCTGACGGTCAGGAAAATTAATTCTCAGGAACTCTTCTTTAATTTTACACCTGAAACTTATCTTTCATCCACTTTAAGATATTTAAAAATAGGCGAAAAAGTCAACATTGAGCCCGCCCTCTCGGCAAACTCCGACATTTCCGGTCATTTTGTATTGGGGCATATCGACGGCATCGGTAAAATTGTTCTTAAAAAGCCTGTTGAAAACTCTTTTGTTCTGGGGATTAAAATTTTTAATACAATAAATGACGACATTAAAAAATATTTAATAAAAAAGGGTTCTATTGCTATCGACGGGATTAGTTTGACTATTAATGAATTTAAAAATGATGTTTTCTTTGTAAGTATAATACCTTTGACACATAATGAAACAAATTTGAGTTTTAAAGGGATCGGAGATTATGTTAATCTTGAATCGGATATTTTAGAAAAAACAATAGTAAAAAGAGTAGATGACATTTTTAAACAGCCCTTTAATCCAAGTAAAAGTATTAAAGACGGCTTAACTTATGAATTTTTGTCCGAAAATGGTTATTTATAGTTATTTATAATTGAGCATTTTGATATAATTATATATTTATATATAAAGAGGTGAAAAACTTTATGAATTTAGCTACAGTTGAAGAAGCAGCGCAGGATATAAAAGTCGGGAAGATGATTATACTTGTCGATGACGAAGATAGAGAAAACGAAGGGGATTTGGTTGTGGCAGCCGAGCATGTTACCCCCGAAATAATAAATTTTATGACAAAACATGCAAGGGGATTGATTTGTTTGACATTAACCGAGGAAAAGGCCGATAGTTTAGATCTGTCGCCGATGGTTATCAATAATGAGTCTAAATTTAGCACTGCGTTTACTGTGTCAATAGAGGCAAAGGAAGGTGTTACAACGGGTATTTCCGCTCATGACAGAGCAAAAACAATATTAACTGCGATAAAAGATGACGCAAAACCAGCTGATTTGGTTAGACCAGGTCATATTTTTCCTTTAAGAGGCAAAAATGGAGGGGTCTTAACAAGAACCGGTCAAACAGAGGGCTCAATCGATATAGCCCGTATCGGCGGATTAAAACCCTATGGAGTTATATGTGAAATAATGAAAGACGATGGGACTATGGCACGGATGCCTGATTTGGTGGAGTTTTCAAAAAAATTTAATATAAAAATACTGACAATTAAAGACTTAATAAACTATAGGCTTAAGCATGAAAAGCATGTTAAAAGACTCGTTGAATCCATAATTCCGACACACTTTGCGGGAGAATTTAAAATTATAGTATATTCTAATAACATTGATTTTAAGGAACATATTGCCCTTGTAAAAGGAGACATTAAACGGGACGAACCTATTCTTGTAAGGGTTCACTCCCAATGCCTGACAGGCGATATATTCGGCTCCAAAAGGTGCGATTGCGGCGACCAGTTAAAAACCGCAATGAAGATGATAGATAAAGAAGGAAAAGGAGTTATACTCTATTTAATGCAGGAGGGCAGAGGTATTGGTCTTGTTAATAAATTAATGGCATATAACCTTCAGGATGAAGGGTATGATACGGTTGAAGCAAATGCAAAATTGGGATTTAAAGCGGATTTAAGGGAATACGGGGTAGGGGCGCAAATATTGGTGGATTTAGGTGTGGGGAAAATGAGGCTTATGACTAACAATCCAAAAAAAATAATCGGGCTTGAGGGGTATGGACTGAGCGTGGAGGGTAGAGTTCCGATAGAAATATGCCCAAATGAAATCAACAAGCATTATTTAAAAACAAAAAAAGAAAAACTGGGCCATTTGTTAAAAATAAAGTAGTAAAATAAAATTCAATAAAATTAAATCATAGGGGTATGAGATGCGCAATTTTAATTTGATAGAAGGTGAGCTTAAGGCTGCAGGATTTAAATTTGGTATTGTTATGTCCAGGTTTAACGAATTTGTCAACAGTAAGCTTTTGGACGGTGCGCTGGATTACTTGAAAAGAGCAGGCGCAGATGAAGGGGGTATTACCGTTGTCAAGGTTCCAGGGGCGTTTGAGCTTCCTATGGCAGTTAAAAAGTTGGTCGATACTAAAAGATTTGATGCAATAATTTGTCTTGGCACCCTTATAAGAGGAGAGACTAACCATTTTGACCTTTTATCTTCTCAGGTTACCAAAATGTTATCTGAGCTTTCGGTTAATTCCAGTGTTCCTGTAAGCTATGGAATTATAACAGCAGAATCTATCGAACAGGCAATATCACGTGCCGGAGCAAAAATGGGAAACAAGGGTTTTGATGCCGCAATGTCCGCTGTCGAAATGGCAAGCCTTTACGGTAAGATTAAGAAGGCTTAAATCCGGTTAATTACTTTATATGTTTTTATAACGCAGTTTTAAACAATATTTTATGACAAAAAGAAGAAAGGCGAGGGAACTGGCATTGCAGTTTTTATATGAAACAGACGGGGATATAAAGGGATTAAGTACAAGGATAAACAGTTTTTATAATGAATTTGCTTCCGAAAGCCTTGTTAGAGAAGGTTTTAAAAAAGACACCTCCCAGATTTACGATTTTTTTTTCGATATTTCACAAGGGACTTTACTTAATTTAGAAAAGATAGATAACATTATTAAAAAGGTATCGAAAAATTGGTCGATAGAAAGGATGTCAAGAGTTGACAGAAATCTTTTAAGGCTGTCGATTTATGAGATTTTATTCCATCCTGAAACACCTAAAAATGTTATTATTAACGAATCTGTGGAAATAGCTAAAAAATTTGGGAATGATGAATCCCCTTCTTTTGTCAACGGTATTTTAGATGCCGCCCTTAAAGCGGCTTGAGCGGCTAAATTAATTAAGGAGAAAAAATGGAGGACAAATCTTACTTAAATTATGGGAACATCAGCCTTGATATCAGGGGGCTTTGCTGAGGGCCGCCCGTTTGGGCGGTCGTCCAAAAACTTAAGGTTTTAAAACAGGATGATGTTTTAATGGTAGTTTCGGACAAGGATTCTTTATTAAACGATATTCCTGCATTATGCTCGCTTATTAGCGTAAAATTACTTAATGTAATTAATTTGAAAGACCTTTGCATATTTTTCATTAAGAATAAAAAGTGGGATTAGGAGAAAATACTTTGGCAAGAAAGAAAAATGGGTTACGATTAATGGGGACAGATTTCAAATCTGCCCCCATTAATCAGGGCGGTCATGGCGATTAAGGGGAATGTCCGAATGGCAAGGAAACGGAACAGGCGGAACGACGAAATGCGGCCGGTGGTTATAACCCCCGGCTATATGAAATATGCGGAAGGGTCGTGCTTAATCGAAGCGGGCGATACTAAGGTTATCTGCACCGCTTCGGTTGATTATAAAGTGCCCCCATTTTTAAGAGATAAAGGCGAAGGATGGCTAACAGCCGAATATTCTATGCTTCCGAGGTCGGCGCAAAGCAGGATACCAAGGGATTCGGTAAAAGGAAGAATTAACGGAAGGGCACAGGAAATACAAAGGTTAATAGGGAGGTCGCTCAGGTCCGTTATTAATTTTTCGGATTTTCCCGACATAACTATATTAATCGATTGCGATGTTATAAGCGCGGACGGCGGAACAAGGACCGCTTCGATAACCGGGGCTTATGTTGCTGCTTATCTGGCATTTTTAAATCTAATAAAACGCGATGAAATTGAAAAAATGCCGTTTTATGACTCTGTTGCCGCAATTAGCATTGGAATAGTAAACGGCGAAATTTTGCTTGACCTCGATTATTCTGAAGATTCCGTTGCCGAGCTAGATTTTAACTTTGTTTTAACAGGTTCAGAGAAAATAATAGAGATTCAGGGATGTGCGGAAAAAACACCTATTCAATTTGATATTCTGGCAAAACTTTACGATCTTTCAAAAAGTGCCGTATCGAAAATCAACGAATTACAAAATAAAGCAATTAATATATAATACAATCTCAATTAACATAATAGAACGGAACAAAAAAGATACGGGTTTCGGAAATGAAATCTTAAAGTTTAATTAACTGCTTAAATAATTAACAATGGTTAATATATTAATAGCGACTGGAAATTATCATAAATTTCAGGAAATTAAATCAATTATAGGAGATTCTAAGGAGATAAATTTTGTTTACTTGAATAGAGATTATAAAATAGAAATAATCGAAAACGGGAAAACCTATAAAGAAAATGCTAAAATTAAAGTAGAAGGTTATATAAAATTTTTAAACGAAAATCCGGAATTGGATTCGGAAATGAGCCTGGACTACATAGCAAGCGAGGATTCGGGATTAGAGGTTGAGTGTCTGGGGGGCGACCCCGGTCTTTTTACGGCAAGATATGCCGGCGAAAATGCTTCGGATATCGAAAACATTAATAAGCTGATTGATGCTATGAGGGTAAAAAAAGAATGTACGGAAAACAGGCATGCCAAATTTGTCTGTTTAGCCTGTCTATATGATATAAAAAGACGCTCATTTCGGTATTTCGAGGGAGAACTAAAAGGGTCTATTTCAAATAAGATAAGCGGCACAAAGGGTTTTGGCTACGATCCGGTTTTTTTTGTTCCGGAATTTAACAAGACCGTTGCGCAGGTCGACTCCTCTGAGAAAAATAAAATATCCCACAGGGCAATCGCTTTTAAACAGGTTGCGGAGGCGATAAAAGAAAGAGAAAGGCTTTAATTATGAATCAAAAACTTATAAGCGAATTTGAAGAACTGCTTGGCAAAAGCAGAGTTTTATCCGAAAAAGAGGAACTCCTCTGTTATTCCTACGATGCCGCATCGAAAGATTTTATGCCGGATGTCGTTGTGTTTCCCCTTAACGCGGGTGAAATATCTAAAATAGTTAAATTGTGTTTAAAACACGATACTCCCGTCGTCGGAAGAGGTTCGGGAAGCGGATTTTCGGGCGGCAGCCTGCCTTTAAAAGGCGGGGTCGTGGTTTCATTCACAAAAATGAACCATATTTTGGAAATAGACGAAGAAAATATGTTTGTTACCGTTGAACCAGGGGTTATAAACGCGGATTTAAAATCGTATCTTGCAGATAAAGGCTATTTTTATCCGCCCGATCCTGCAAGTTACGAATTTTCGACAATCGGGGGCAATGTTGCCGAGTGTTCCGGTGGACCGAGTGCGGTAAAATACGGTGTTACGAAAGAATATGTTGCGGCGCTCGAGGTTATTACAGGGGATGGTGAAATAATAAATACGGGCTCAAAGACGGTTAAAGATGTTTCGGGATATAATCTTACCCAACTAATGGTGGGCTCTGAGGGGACTTTGGGTCTTTTTTCCAAGATTACGCTTAAATTTTTATCCAAGCCGGAAGCCAATTCATTAATTTTGGTTTCTTTTGATGATAAAGATAAAGGTTTTAAAGCGGCAATTTCTTTGTTAAAACTTAGAAACAAACCGTCAATGTTAGAATTCATGGATAAATCCTCGATTGAATCGGTTAAAAGTTATTTTAAAAGTGATATAATAAAAATAGAAGGAGCTTTTTTGTTTATTGTCGAGGCTGATGGTTCTCAGGTCGAGGTTGACAAGTCCAACGCGGAATACAAAAAGATATTAAAAGAATTTTCGCCGGTTTTTCTTTTTTCTTCCGGTAACGAAGAAGAGAAAAGGGTTATAATGGAGGCAAGAAAGGCAATATCCCCGTCTTTAAGAAAATATGGAGACCTTAAGATAAATAACGATATAGCCGTTCCGATAAATAAAATTATAGAAACGCTATCTTTTATAGAAGGAGTGTCAAAAACATATAATATTCCTATAATAAATTTCGGACACTTTGGCGATGGGAATATTCATGTAAATATTATGTTAAATAAAGATGATATAGATATGGTTGAAAGGGGAGAGAAAGCAAAGTTTGAGATTTTAAGAAAGACGGTAGAGTTAGGGGGGAGTTTATCTGGAGAACATGGGATTGGATTGGAAAAAAAAGAATTTATGAAATTAAAATATAACGATTATTATATGAATATTTTAAAAAATATAAAAAAGGTATTCGATCCTCAGAATATAATCAATCCCGGGAAGATATTTTAAATCTTAAATCCAACCCGCCAATAATTTTAATTTCGCTTTTTAAAAATTTAAATAAGATTAATATAAGAGAGGTTTTTTGAGTTTTGCAAGAAAATGATTTTTTAAATGCCAATATAAACAGCTATTTGAATTGCGTCCACTGCGGCAAATGCCTTCCTGTTTGTCCGACATATAATATTAGCTTAAACGAATTTTACAGCCCGAGAGGCAGGGTCCGGTTAATTTTAACCGATAACGCTGATACGATGCCGTTAGGGGTTTCAAAGGTTGCGGAAGCTATGTCAACCTGCCTTTTGTGCGGAAGATGCGTTAATATCTGCCCGAACGATGTTAAAATAGGAGATTTGATAATAAACGAAAAGATTAAATTAAACAAATTAAACAAACTTAAAAATGGCACCCTTTTTTCTCTCGATAAACTGGCATTAAGGACACTTAAAAATAAAAGGAAAATTTTATTAAAATCCGCTTTAAAATTTGCAAATATTCCGATCATTGAATTTTTGAGCAAAAGGTATGCTCCTAAGCCTGAAGGAAAATCTTTTATAACAGACAGAGATTATAAATTTAAACCGGAAGGCAAAAGAGTGAATAAAAACAACTTGAAAGTCGGCTATTTTAGCGGTTGCGTATTTAATAGTATATATCCTCAAATATCTGAAGATACGGTATCGGCTTTAATTAAAAATGGAGTTTCGGTCTATGTTCCTGCAAATCAGGAGTGTTGCGGACTGCCTTTTATATCGAGCGGGGATATAAGTTCTTTTAAGGACCTTGCTTTGAATAATGTAAATGCCTTTAAGGATAAAGATACGGATTACATAATTACTTCTTGCGCATCCTGTTCATACTCCATAAATAAACTTTATCCATTATATTTTAATAAAAATGACGGAGGTTATAATGATGTCCTTAATTTTTCCAAAAAATTAATTAATATCTGGTCATTTTTTAAGATAGCGGAAAAAATGGGTATGGATATTAAAATAGGGGAATTAAAAAATGAGGTTGAAGCGGTATTTCATATACCATGCCACCTTTCAAATTTATCCGGGTTTAAGCCGTCCTCTTACAATGAAGGTTTAATTGGAGAAGCCGGCTTAATTGCAGATAAAATTAACGGTTTAAAATTAAAGCCGTTAAAGCATAACTATTGCTGTGGTAACGGCGGTATGTTCAATATAAGGCATTACGATTTTTCCAAAGGGATTACGAGACGAAAATTCGAGGAGATTAAAGAGGCTTCACCTCAAAGCATTTTAACATCCTGTTCCGGCTGTATGTTTTCTTTAAGCGATCAAAGGGGCATCTTAAAGGAAAAGGATACTCTTCCCGTGAATCACTTAATAAGCATTTATGCGCAAAGTTTAAAAGAATGAGGATGGATTTACAAGCATGGTTATCGCATTATTTACCTTTTCTATTTCTACAGGAAGTGTTCCGGCAAATTCTCCATCGCACTGATAAAATATATTTTTATTTTGCGATGGGTCTAATGAGGATATGGATATTTTACTTGCCTTTATGTAAAAATCAGGGTTGTCTTCATATCTTTTAGAAAACATCAAAGATTTCAATATGGAAAAAATAACATCGATTCGGCTATTTACATTCTTTATCAATTTTATATCAAACTTATCGTTTAGCGGTGAATTTTTCGGAAATATTTTAAAGGGTCCTCCATAATATTTTATATTGGAAACAATAATCTCTTTAGCATGGTACTTATCCCATCTCTCAAAATTATAAGCATTAGAATCCCCGGTATTATCGCTATTTATTATATTTAAGGATAAGTCGTAAAATTTATAATTTCCGGATATTTTTATTATATTAAATATATAATTTATATATTTAATATAATTATTATATATTCTTTTCTTATGGCTTCGTATTCTTTCTTCCATATTTTTAACGATAAAGGCATCAAGGCCAATTCCAACCATAGCGATAAAATATTGTTCATTAACCTTTCCCAGTTTGATTTTTACAGGCTTATATTTATATATAATTTCATCAAGCGCTTTATTTAGCAAGTATGGAGTTTTATTTTCTATGGCAAAAAGATTAACTGTTCCCATCGGCAAATGGGCGATCGGAATATCCATAAAGACCAAATTATTTATAACATAATTTAAACTTCCGTCTCCTCCAACTACTAAAACCATATCAAAAAAATTTGCAAGGTTTTTTTTAATGGGTCTTTCAATCATATTTAAGGCATATGTCAGGATATTCTTATTTTTGAAATAACTTACAATGTAGGATAGTTTTTCTTTAGAAAACCGTCCTGATTTAGGATTATAAATAATTAAGGTTCTTTTTAAATTCATTTAATTAATTTATCGCATTAAGCATTAGGTGCGGATAAGTCATGAATTATTTAGTTCAGTTCTTTGAAGCAATTAAATTTTATTAGAAATTAAAAATATATTCAAGGGATATGAATTCAAAGTTATTAAAGCATTAAGATATTTTTAATAATTTCTGCCTGCAATTTTGGGACATTAGTGTTAATTTGACTTTATTATAATGTTATAGTATAAATGAAATATAATATAAAGAATTATATGTTGAAAATTAATAAGTTTTAACTTAAGGAGATTATATGCACCACACAAATACGGATATTTTCAATAAAAAGGTTTATATACCTTATATGTCGGATGTGGCTTATGCTTTGAGCGCCACTTTTAAAAGGTGCGGGTTAGATTCGGAGGTTATGGACGAACCCGATGAATCAACGCTTGATTTTGGTCTCAAATTTACAAACGGAAATGAATGCATGCCCTGTTTTGTGACCACAGGGGATATTATAAAGATTATCGAGAGGCCCGGTTTTGATGCCAAAAAGGCAGCATTTTTTATGCCCACATCACATGGTCCATGTAAATTTGGCCAGTATAACAGGCTTCATGAGTTAGTGTTGGATAATATGGGATATAGTGAGGTTGAGATTTTGGTTCCAAGCGCTCAAAAATCGTACACGGATTTTGTCGGAGATAAAGCCGTTCTTTTTAGAAGACTTGCCTGGCAGGGCTGTGTTGCCATCGACACACTAGAAAAGGCTCTTTATAGGGTCAGACCTTATGAAACGAATAAAGGCGATACGGTATCGGTTTACAAGAAATGCATAAATTTAGTTGTTGATGCGATAGAAAAGGGTGAAGATATTTATGATACTATGAGAGTATGCGCCAAAAAGTTTGAGGAAATTCCCAGAAAAGATGAGGATAGGCCTCTTATAGGTGTAGTTGGCGAAATATTTTTAAGGTTAAATAAGTTTACGAATAATTTTACGACAGATAAAATAGAAGCGCTCGGAGGGGAAGTTTCCGTTGTTCCGACATACAAGTGGATAACTTTTACCACCTATGAATATGCGGTAAATGCCTTTAAAAACAAAAAGATAAAGGATATATTTTTAAGCTTTCTTGTAAATTATTATCAAAAAAAGGATGAAGCAAATATATTCAAACCTTTTAAAAAACTGCTCAGAAACGATAAAGAGACAAGCATCAGGGAAATACTGTCTTATTCCAAAAAGTACTTAGATATATCATTGGGAGGGGAAGCGATTTTAACGGTTGGCGAATCGATTGATTTTGCAAAAAAAGGATATTCGGGAGTTGTCAGCATTCATCCTTTCCACTGCATGCCCGGGTCTATCGTACAGACCATTGCTAAAAAATTCAGAGAAGACCTTAATAATTTTCCGTGGATAAATTTATGGTTTGACGGACAGGAAAGCACCAATTTAATGCTCAGGCTGGAGGCTTTTATGCATCAGGCTAAGCAATGGAAGGGGGTTAACAATGCTTTTTCAGAGGCTGCGTAAATATATCTTATTAATGTCGGTTTCGTTTTTCTTAACGGCTCTGATCGGCAGTTTATTTGTTAAACAATCTTATGCTTATCATAATGAAAGTAAACATAGTTCCATTATCGAACGTCTTTTTAAGAAACTTAAACCAAGTGTCGTGCATATCGAGGTTTTAGGATTTGCAAGGCTTAAAAATGGCGCTATAATGCCTGAAGAAGACATTGGGACGGGGTTTTTTATAAATAAAGATGGGGATATACTTACGAACTTTCATGTTATTGGAAACGCAGGTAAAATTTATATAAGTTTTTTAAAATACAAAGATATAAGAGCAAATATAATAGGAACGGATCCGACATCGGATATAGCCGTTATTCATATTAACCCGAATGGCAAAACAATAATTCCTTTAGTTCTGGGGAATTCCGATAATTTAAGAGTGGGTGAAAGGGTTATGGCCGTGGGAAATCCTTATAATCTTTATCAAACCGTTACCACCGGAATCATCAGCGGTCTTAAGAGATCCCTTGTTTTTCCTTCCGCAAGATTTTACGGAAATATAATACAAACCGATGCGGCAATTAACTTTGGAAATTCAGGTGGACCATTGGTAAATTATAAAGGGCACGTTATCGGTATAAACACTGCAAAACTTGCAAATCATGCTCAAAATATCGGTTTTGCCATACCTGTAAACCTTGCAAAAAGAAATATACCCGAGCTTATCAAATATGGAAGAGTGATAAGGCCATGGCTTGGAATAGAGGCAATAAAATTAACCAAAAGCCTTTCCACTCTTTTTAGCATGAAATATGTCAAAAGGGGGCTTTTAATCGAAAAGGTTTTCCCGGGGAGCCCTGCTTTTAAAGCCGGCCTTGTGGCGGGGAAAAGAGTAATTGCAATGAAGAATGTTACTTATATAATCGGCGGAGATATTATAACAAGGATAAATAATAAAAAGGTTTATTCATTTTCTCGCCTTGAGGAGCTTGTAAGCACATTTTCTCCGGGACAGGTTATCGTTCTTAAGGTGCATAAAGGCAAAAGTGTCAGACTTGTTAGAGTCAGGCTGTCAAGCATGCCTTAATGTTTAAGTATATTATTTATATTATTTGGAAGGTGTTATTATTATGTTTTTAACGGAAAAGAAAGATATTAACGAGATAGATGAGGCATTAAATAAATATAAAAGGATCGGTATTGTGGGTTGCGCCTCTTGTGCCTCCGTTTGTTTGACCGGCGGAAGTAAAGAGGTTAAGGAAATGGAAAAACACTTAACAAATACGGGCAAAGAGGTTGCATTTACGATTTCGATAGACGAGCCTTGCGATAAAAGGGTTTTAAAGGAGGATATTCGCTTTGTGGAGGACGAACTAAGCGGTACCGAAGCAATTGTTGTGTTATCATGCGGGACAGGGGTTCAAACCATAGGTGAATATACCGGTAAAAAGGTTATAACGGGAGTAGATAGCAAGTTTATCGCCCAAACGGAGCATATCGGGGAGTATAATGCCTTATGCGAGGGGTGCGATGAATGTCGACTAAATTTTACCGGCGGCGTGTGCACAATTACATTGTGCCCTAAGGGATTATTAAACGGTCCCTGCGAAGGGCATAATGGCATTAACTGCGAGGTTGATGAGAATAGTAAATGCGTGTTTATGAAATCATATGAAAATATGTCTGAGTTCTTTGAGGAAGAAAATCTTAACAATATATTTACCCCAAGGGATTACAGCAGGACAATAAAGCGAAAAATTTAAGAATTTAGGATTTGAATAAGATTATAAATTTAAAAATATAAATATATAAAGCATAAAATAATAATATAACGATATAATGGTAATAATACCCCAAATAGAAACCCCTGTCAGTGAGAACTATATAGATTTTGAAGAAAATTTAAGCAAACTTATAGAAGGTGTAAAATATACAAGCAAAAAATTTGGATTAAAAGAGGCAAATGGGGCAATAAATTCTTATTCTATCGTCATAGAGCAGAATTTTGGAATAAACGCGTTATTCTTATGCAAGGATTTAAAAGATAAGTATAATAATCTTAACGTAATTTATGCCTTTAATATGAGGGATAAAAATCGGACTGCCATTTTATCCGATTTGATAACACTTAAGCAGTTAGGACTTAAAGATATAATTATATCGGAAGGCTTACACCCGTTAAAAACCGTATTTTATGCTTCAAAACCTGTTTATGATATAGATGTTTTAGGGTTTAGTTCGATTATAAAAACCGGTTCCCCATATCTTAAGGCCAATGATTATGCGAATAATTTTAGTCTTTTCAATCTTGGGGTTGTGGTTGCCGTATCTACCCCGGTCGATTTTTTGAAAATTAAGAAACTTTCTAAAATAGGGGTTAATAAGTTTGTTATAAATTATTTTGGAGATAATCTTGATATAAACATTATTAATTATATAAAAGCCGAAAAAAAGCCGGTCTTTACATATATTAATGAAGCCGGTATAAAATCTTCTTTAGAAGAATTTATAAAAAAGAATTTAGAATTAAATGTGGATGGAGTTATAATTAAAATATTGAATGAAAAGTCCAATATATTTACGCAAGATTAATAATAATAAAATATGAGTAAGGGTAATTTATTTGTAAATGGAAGACAGGGCGACAAAGGTATAGTGCTTGGAAACGAAGCAATAGCTAGAGGGGCATTGGAAGCGGGAATCGGCTATGCTTCCATGTACCCGGGAACTCCAGCCTCTGAAATTATTATTGCGCTCGATAAAAATAAAAACAATATTGAAAACTTATATACGGAATTTAGTTTAAATGAACATATATCGCTTCATGGCGCTATTGGCGCTTCATGGTCCGGTATAAGGTCGCTTTGTGCTATGAAGAATGTGGGGCTTAATGTTGCAAGCGAGCCTGCCCATTTTTTGTCCTATACGGGCGTCAAATCAGGCTTGGTACTTGCGATAGGTTCCGACCCCGGCGCGCCAAGCAGTTCTAACGAACAAGATGACAGATGGTATAGCTTGCACACCTATATGCCTATTATAGAGCCCTCAAATATTCAAGAGGCAAAGGATTTTACCAAAGAGGCATTTAATATATCGGAAGAGTTTTCTTTCGGCATTATGCTGATGGCTCCATCAAGACTATGCCATAATGCAGGAATATTACATTTTGGCGACTTGCGGGACAGGTTTAATATTGAAGGGGATTTCAAAAAAGACCCTGAGAATTACCTGAATCTTTTTAATATGGCTGTCAAAAACCATAGTAAATATTTGGAAAGACATAATCTTCTTAAAAAATATCTTGAAGATTCAGAGTTTAATTATACTTTACTGCCAAATGCCAATGAGTCCGGACCGAAAATTGGCTTTATATCTTCAGGTGTGATTTATGCGCATTTAATCGAGGCGCTGGACATTTTGGGTATTTATAATCATAAGATTTTAAAACTTGGATTTACTTTTCCTATCCCTAATAAACTTATAAAGAATTTTTTGGAAGGTCTTGACAGAGTTGTTATTGTCGAAGAGGCTGAAGGATTTTTGGAATTTCAAATTAAAAAAATAGCTTATGAAATAGGTTTTAAAGGCAAGATATATGGAAAAGATATATTCAAAGCATCAGGAGAGCTAACCTTAGATGATGTCATTATAGGAGCCGGTAAATTTTTAGAAAAAACCCCACCCGCATTTTTTGATTTTGCCATTCAAAAATCTAAAGAATTAAATGAAAAGTTACCTCAAAGGTCGGGAACATTTTGCATTGGGTGCCCACATCGTGCAACAATTTACTCTATCCTTAAAGCTGTAGGATTTTCAAATACGGATGCTAAAGATAGGGATGTGGTTATAGCAGGGGATATAGGATGTTATACGCTTGGTCTTTTGCCGCCCTATAACGCGATGGATTTTCTTACCTGTATGAATGCAGGTCTTGGGATAGGGCAGGCTATAAGTCTTTTTGATAAAAAGAAAAAGGTAATAGCGCTTGTGGGTGATTCAACATTTTATCATTCTGGAATTCCCGTATTGTTAAATGCTGTCCAAAATAATGCGGATATCCTTTATATTATCCTTGATAATAGTTGGACTGCTATGACGGGTCATCAAAAAACGCCATCGACCCAAAAGGATATAGACGGTATTTTATCAAGTAATCCAGTGAATTTAAAGGATTTAGTTAAATCACTGGGGGTAAGCTACATTAAAAGTCTTGACCCGAATAGCGTAAAAAGATTTTCATCTCAGGTAAAAAGCGCTTTAAAAGAACCGGGGGTTAAGGTGCTAATTGCCAAAAGAGAATGTATCCTCCAGGAAATCAGGAGAAATAAATTTGTTCAAAAAACTTCCGGCGCAAAAATTGAAACGGCAGAGTCCCTGTACGAAATTCAAAAATCAAGGTGCGTAAAGTGTAATGAATGTTTTGTCGAACTTGCCTGTCCCGCAATTATTCCTAAAAGGGATGGCTATGAAGACAAAGAATATTACTATATCGACCCTGTTTCATGTGTTAGATGCGGCGTCTGTTTCGAAATTTGTCCAAATAGCGCAATCCGTAAGGTTGAATTTGATTTAAAAGTAAAATTAAATAAGAAAAAAAATGAAGAACGATTAACCGAAGTTCCAATTCAAGTTTGATAAATCGATAAGCCCCGGTTAATACTTTTAATAAAATAAATAACAAATATCTCTATTTTTAAATGAAAAAATTTAATATCGCAATAGTCGGTCTTGGAGGGCAAGGTATTATAACAATGGGAACCGTTTTAAAGAATGCCGCGCTAAGCTCTGATTTACAAGATGTATCCGGTTCTGAAAGACGGGGCGGTGCACAGAGAGAGGGTTATGTAGAAACATTCGTTAAATACATTTTTTATAAAAATAGTTCCGAACTTAAAGATCCAAAAAAAAATATGCATTCTCCAATGATAGAGTCCGGCGGCGCTGATGTCTTAATATCTTTAGAGCCTCTTGAAACATTGAGAGGGGCTTGTTATTTAAATAGGAATTCTACTGTCATTTTTAATGAAATGCCTCATATTCCCATTAGCGTAAGGATGGGGCAAACTTCATATCCTGAGTTTGGTTATATCGCCCGCGAACTAGAAAAAATAACTAAAAAAATATTTTTTTACGATTTTGATAAAATTTCTGTTAGTAACTTTAATTCCCTTACGCAAAAAAACATTATTGCCTTAGGCGTTTTATTTGCTAAAACCAATATTCCAATTGATAAAATTGTAATCGAAAGTATTCTTTCAGTCGGGAAAGGGGCTAAAGATAATTTAGAGGCATTCCAAATAGGATTGGCTCTCTAATCTTTTAGACCTTTTTGTTTGCTTTTACTATACAGTATTAATAAATACTAACAAATAATAACGCAGGCGGTTAAGATTATAAGGTTATAAGACAAAGGTTGAAAATATGAATTCTATTTCCGATTTAGATTCAGACCAATTTTTTAAAGATATAAAATCCTTTATAGAATATCATAAAGAATATTTTACCGTTAGCTCCGCCACATTTACTGTATCTAATAAATCTAAATCTATAATATTTGATAATCACAATATGTACGATATGGAAAATAAAAACAAAATGAATTCAGAGGCGGATGAGTCGTTAGACCAGCGCGGCTTATTAATGTTTTTAAAAGATGTAAACGTAAATAAATGTGTAAAGTGTAAGTTAAGCGAGACTCGAAAAAATATAGTTTTTGGGGAAGGAAACCCATCAAGTAAACTTATGTTTATAGGGGAAGCCCCGGGGGCGGAAGAAGATAATACCGGAAGGCCCTTTGTCGGCAGAGCGGGACAGCTTTTAACGAAAATAATAGAATCGATAAATCTCAAAAGAGACGATGTTTATATCGCCAATATAATTAAATGCAGACCTCCTCAAAATAGAAATCCTTATGAGGAGGAAATAAAGCAATGCTCGCCATTTTTAAAAGAACAGATCAAAATAATAAGACCGAAAATAATCTGCACGCTCGGAAAATTTTCGACGGAGTTTATTATAGGAACGGATAAAGAAACTATATCTATTGTCAGAGGAAAAGAATTTAATTACGACGGTATAACCGTAATACCGACATATCATCCGTCTTATTTATTAAGAAATCCCGATGCCAAAAGAGAAACATGGGAAGATATGAAAAAGATAAGGGATTTATATTTTAAAGCAACATAAGTTCGCGTTGCGTCCAACAGTTATTGGTTATCTTTTGAAAAGGGAGATTTAAATCTATGTTTATGATTTATTTTGCCGATGTTTTAATATTTTTAGCCTTTATATTTGTTATTACGGATTTTTTTGCAATGAGCTATGGTGTTTTTACAGCTGCAGGCGCAATTTTTTTTGTTATAGGAACGGTAATTCTTTTTTCGGTTATGCCGGCTGTCCCAGGGTTTTTTATAAGGATTGTTTTACCCACTTATGTTACCCTAACGGTATTTGTATCGATTTTTGTTTACTTAGGGTATAAAGCATATAGAACGAAGGTAAAAACAGGAGGGGCTACTTTAATAAACGAGGTTGGAGAGGTTACAAGGGATATTAAAGCGGGAGGAGAAGGAAAGATTCTTATTAACGGCGAATTATGGACGGCTTATTCCGATTATGAAATATTAAAGGATTCAAAGGCGGTTATAATCGGCATGGATCGCCAATTAAGGCTTAGGGTTAAGCCTTTTGAGAATAATAAATGATAAACATTTTTGAAATTTGGAGGGTAAGATGGATACTAGTGCATTGTTTTTTGCCGTTATAATAATTGTTGCGATTATTATAATTTTGTACGCTATTAGAATAATAAATGAATACGATAGGGCGGTTATTTTTAGAATGGGCAGGGCAATCAGAGTTAAAGGTCCGGGGATTATACTTTTATGGCCTGTTATCGATAGAATGGTCAGAGTAACTTTAAGGATAATTACTATGGATGTTCCGGCTCAGGATGTTATTACAAAGGATAACGTAACGTTAAAAATTAGCGCGGTAGTGTATTATAAAGTTGTAGATCCTTTGAATGCCATAGTCCAGGTTTACGATTATAATTATGCGGTATCTCAACTTGCTCAAACAACTTTAAGAAGCGTATGCGGCGAGGGAGAACTCGATAAACTTTTATCCGAAAGAGAAAAGATAAATACGGAGATTCAAGATATACTCGATAAGCATACGGGACCATGGGGTATTAAGGTTACGGTAGTTGAACTTAAGCAGATTGACATGCCGCAAGATATGCAAAGAGCTATGGCAAGACAGGCGGAGGCGGAGAGGGATAGAAGGGCAAAAATAATTAATGCAGACGGTGAATTTCAAGCGGCTCAAAGACTTAGCGACGCCGCTAAAATTATAGCAGAAAATCCTATGGCTCTTCAACTTCGCTATCTTCAAACATTAAATGAGATTTCTTCAACGAACAATACAACGATGATAATGCCAATCCCGCTCGATATTATAAGAGAGGTGGGTAAGAGTTTTGTTAATAACGGTTCTAATCAAAATTTGCCGTCAGGTGGTTCCGGCAAGTAGGGAAAATAGCGGTACGATTATAAGATACAACAATGACAAAGATAACGAATCGGAGGTAAAAAATGGAACTAGGAATGATAGGGCTTGGAAAGATGGGAATGAATATGGTTTTTAGACTTCTTGAAGGAGGACATAAGGTAGTAGTTTTCAATAGAACTTTATCAAAAGAAGAGATTGCAATAAATAAAGGGGCGATAGGATCAAATTCTGTTGAGGAGTTCGTTGGGAAGCTCATGCCTCCAAGGGTTATATGGTTAATGGTTCCAAGCGGAGAACCTACCGACAAAATGCTAAATGAAGTATTGGAATACACGCAAAAAGATGACATTATAATAGACGGCGGTAATTCATATTATAAGGATTCTATAAAAAGGGCTGGCATTTGCGGCGAAAAAGGAATTAAATTTATGGACTGCGGTACAAGCGGAGGCATCTGGGGCTTAAAAAACGGGTACTGCTCTATGATAGGCGGGGACGATGAAACTTTCAAGTGCTGCGAGCCGATTTTTAAAACGCTTGCGCCGGAAGACGGTTATCTGCATGTGGGGACCCATGGTTCGGGGCATTTTGTTAAAATGGTTCATAACGCCATAGAATACGGTATGATGGAGGCATATGCGGAAGGGTTCGAGATAATGAAGTCAAGCGATTTCGATATTAATCTGGAGAGGGTTTCAGATCTATGGAACCATGCTTCGGTTGTGAGGTCATGGCTTCTCGAGCTTGCGCATAACGCCCTTAAAGAAGACCCTGAACTTAATAATCTTAAACCTATTGTTGACGATTCAGGCGAGGGAAGATGGACGCTGAAAGAAGCGATAGACAAAGCCGTTCCGGCACCTGTTTTAGCCGATTCGGTATTTATGAGGTTCAGGTCGAGGCAGGAAAATTCATTCGCCGCACGGATGCTGGCTGCATTAAGACATCAATTTGGGGGACACCCTATTCATCAATGAGTTTAATGCGTTATAATATTATCATTATCGCATCAATTAGTCTGTCATTCTGACGGAAGTAGGAATCCAGTGTCAGGGGTGTAAAAGCTTGCCGGTTTCTTCCTCACGGGAATGACAAGTACTGATTCCTGCAGATGCGGATTGAGACGAATAAAGAAAGAGGGCAACGAAAATGTTTATCGATGTAAGTATGAATATAGAAGACGGAATGGTTCACTGGCCTACTGACCCAGGGATTACTATTAAACACTTCTCGAATATCAAAAACGGGGATAGCGCTAATAACAGTGAAATTACATGCGGGACTCATACCGGGACACATATAGATGCCCCGCATCATTTTATCGAAGAAGGTGTTGGTATTGATAAATTAAATCTGGAAACATTAATAGGTCTTTGCAGAGTTATTGAGGTAGCTAAAGAAATTAAAATAATTTCAAGGAATTTTCTCGTACCTCATGATATAAAAAGTGGTGAAAGATTGTTATTCAAGACTAAAAATTCAATTTGGATAAATAATCGAGATAACAATTTTCATGAGGATTATGTTTATGTGAGCGCAGATGGGGCGAAATATTTAGTTGAAAAGGGTGTAATTTTAGTTGGGGTTGATTACCTTTCCGTTGAGGGATATCATATAGGACACGACACGCACAAAACCCTTTTAGGCGCTAATGTTGTTGTTATTGAAGGGTTAAATCTTACAGACGTTATACCCGGAAATTATAAGTTAATTGCCATGCCCATTAAGATTAAAAATTCAGATGGCGCGCCTTCCAGGGTGTTATTAGAAAAATAAATTGATGATAATAAAATAAATCTTTAATAAAAATAAAGGCGGCAAATAAATGGCTGAACTGAATCCTTCTATTATGGTAATTTTTGGGGCAAGCGGAGATTTAACACATATTAAAATATTTCCCGCATTATATAGTCTGTGGGAAGACGATTTTTTCCCCGATAATTTCTTTATTGTCGGGTTTGCAAGGACAAAGTTTGACGACGACGCTTTTAGGAAAACAATTTTTGATTCATTAAACGTAAATTGCAGAAAAAAACCGATAGATGAAGATGAATTTTTTAATTTTTCAAAGCATATATTTTATTTAACTTCAAAATACGACGACGATTCAAGCTATCAGAAATTAGGCGGTTTTATAGAATCTAAAGCAAAAGAATATAATATGCCTAAAAATGTGGTTTATTATCTTTCCACCCCGCCGAGCGTTTATATTAACGTAATCGATGGCATTAACAAAGCAAAACTTATGTCTTATGAATATAAAGGGGATGGTTTCTCGAAAATTGTTATAGAAAAGCCTTTCGGTTACGATTATGAAAGCGCAAAAAATTTAAACGGTAAAATTCTTTCGGTATTTAAAGAAGAAGAGGTTTACAGGATAGACCATTACCTGGGAAAAGAAACAGTTCAAAATATACTTGCATTCAGGTTTTCAAATGCTATTTTTGAACCGATTTGGAGTAATAAATATATAGACCATATTCAAATATCCGCCTTAGAGTCTCTGGGCACAGGCGGAAGGGCGGGTTATTTCGATAAAGCCGGTATTATCAGAGATATGATGCAGAACCACATGATGCAGTTGTTGTCGCTTGTTGCCGTAGAGCCTCCTCCACTTTTCGATGCAGACGATTTAAGAAACGAAAAAGTAAAACTTCTAAAAAGTGTTAGACCGCTTAGTTTGAACGATGTAAAAAAATATACGGTTAGGGGACAGTATGATAGAGGAGTAATCGGCAATAAACAAGTTTTAAGTTATAAGGAAGAAGAGGGGGTGCCGCCGGACACGCTTACCGAGACTTATGTTGCCTTAAAGCTTTTTATCGACAATTATAGATGGGCGGGAGTTCCTTTTTATTTGAGGTCGGGTAAAAGGCTAAAAATGCATAGAACGGAAATAGCCATTTACTTTAAAAAGATGCCGTACAGCCTATTTGCGAAGGTTGGTATAGAGAATATAAAACAAAATTCTATAATTATAACGATCCAGCCTAACGAAGGTATAGCGATAAATTTCGGCGCCAAAACGCCGGGATTTAAACTTAATATAGAGCCCGTCAATATGGTATTTAACTATAAATCGTCGTTTAAACTTTCCCCTCCCGATGCATATGAAAGACTTCTTTACGATATAATTATCGGCGACCAGACCCTTTTTGCAAGATATGACGATATGCTTATCGCATGGCAGTTGATAACATCGATAATCAAAGGATGGTCTAAATTAGAACCTCCTGTATTTCCGAACTATGAAGCCGGCTCATGGGGTCCCAAAGAGGCAGATGACCTGATTAATGCCGATGGCAGATTCTGGAATAATAATTAATTAATTATTATTTATATTTCTTTTTTAACAAAATTGTATAAATCCTGTGGCGATAGACCCGCCAATTTGTATAACTCATCAGGTTTTCCCGAAGAGCTATAGAACGATGCCCCCAATTTTTTGAATTTTACCGTTATTCCGTTTTCGGCAAGCAGCGACCCTAAAACTGTACCTACGCCGGTTTTTACATTATGGTCTTCTATCGTAACTATAAAGCCGGTTTTTGCGGCAAACCGCAAATCTTCTACATCAATATCGCTTGGACAGGAAACATTTAACAACATTGAGTTTATGCCGTCTTTCTTAAGCATTTCGCATCCCTTTAATGCGTGCGTTAGCATATTTCCTGCAGATATGACGGCAACGTCTTTTCCGTTCCTTATTATATCCATTTTACCATATTTGAATTCATAACCGTCTCCAAAGAACGGATTGTTGTTTTCGTCTAATATTACCGGAATAACAGACCGCCCCATAATTAACGCAAAATTACCCGCATTTGAAGCAATATACCTTGTAGCTTTGTCTGTTTGATTTGGGTCTGCGGGGATTATAACCTTAAATCCAAATAATGAATTAAGCACTCCAAAATAATCGATACATTGATGCGTTTTGCCGTCCTCCCCGACGTCTATTCCGCAATGAGTGCATACCACCTTTAAGTTTGTGTGATTTATATCGTTTAGCCTTTGTTGATTATAAACCTCGTCTATTCCGAATACTCCGAAATCGGCAAAGAATGTAAGAATATTTTCAGTCGATAATGCCCCGGATATGACGGCGGTATTATGTTCTTCTATACCTGATTCGAAGAAGTTATCGGGGAAAGCCTTTCTGAATGCGCCGGTTTTAACCGAACCCTCAAGATCGCAATCAAACACGGCGAAGGGTATGTTAGAGGAATTATTTTGTTCTTTATAATTTTTTGCAATATCATATAGGGCATTGCCAAATGCTGAACGATTATCTGTGTTTTTTTCTCTTGCATAAACTATGCTTTTATTATCTGAATTTAAAATCAAAAAATTGTTTTTCTTTTCTTCTAATGGTTTTAAAGGAAGACCAAACTTCTTTTCATCTAAAAGTTTATCTATATCAATTGGTTCTCCAAGCTCGGATAACGCCTTTTTACAATCTTCCGGATCTAAGGCGGAGCCATGATATTTAGCCTGATTTTCCATAAAAGACACGCCTTTTCCCATAATCGTATTTGCAATAATAACAACAGGAGAGTCAATTGTATGGGCTTTTTTGATGGCCGAATATATCTCGTTAAAATTATGCCCGTCTATTTCTATGACATGAAACCCATCCGCCCCAAAATTTTCTTTAATATTATCTGGCATTACTTCGGATGTTTTTCCGCCGATTTGTAACCCATTTTTATCGACAATGACCGTTAGGTTATTCAATTTGTATTTTACAGCAAATCTTCTTGCTTCACCGATCTGGCCTTTTGTTTGTTCTCCGTCGCCCATTACACAATAAACATTATATTTTAAATTATTTAACCTGGAATTTAACGCAAATCCGCAGGAAGCCGAAAGACCTTGACCAAGATTACCTGTATTCCATTCAATTCCGGGAACCGATTTTTCAACATGCCCTTCAAAAGGAGATCCGGCGCTCCTAAAATTTAAAATGGCATCATTAATATCAAAAAATCCATAATTTCCAAGAGCGGAATAAACGCCCGGGGCTGTATGCCCGTGGCTTATAATTATCCTGTCCCTATTTTGTTTAAATGTGTTTGATGGGTCAACATTGCAAAATCCGTATAAAACCGCATATATGTCTATTGAAGACATAGAACCGCCGGGATGTCCAGAACTTGCGAGTGTGGTCATTCTTAAAATATCCCCTCTGCATTTTTTGGTAAAATTCTTTAAAAATTCTATTTCTTCTCCCGACAAACCTTTCCTATCAAACCCTTTATTAATTTTCATTACCGCAAGCGCCTCCTTAAAATAAATTAGTATTAATTATTAATATAAATTTAACATCTCCCTAAATATTTTCAATAGATTTAAGCAGTTTTTCATAGGAATCTTCAAATGATTTAACGCCGTCTAATTGCAATTTTTCGCCAATCTTATTTAAATCTATGCCTATTTTTGATAATTCTTCGTTTATATGCATCGAATATTCAATATCTTCGGATGCGGTTTCCGGAAGCAAATTTCCATGTTCCGCAATATGCAAGATAGTCTCATCCGGGAGGGTATTTATGGTATTTTTGCCTATTAAGGGTTCGACATATTTTAAATCGTGATAAGACGGATTTTTCGTGCTTGTGCTTGCCCATAAAAGCCTTTGAATATTGGCGCCTTTTGTTTTAAGAAGGGCAAATTCATTAGTATTATTATCAAAATTATCAAAAATATCGTTGTATTTTTTAAAAATGATTTTTGAATTTGCCACGCCGGCTTTTCCCATCAAATTAGTAATTTTTTCTTTTTTAGAAGAATCAACTGTATTTTTAATCAATTCGTCCAATTGTTTATCGACCATTGTATCAATCCTGCTGATGAAAATACTTGCGACGGAATGAATGTTTTTTAAATCTATTCCATTCTCTAAAGCCTTTTTAAGTCCTTTTATGTAAGCATTTGCCACTTGAATATAGTGGTTTAACGAAAACATCAATGTAACATTAACATTTATTCCTTTGGACAACAGGACCTGGATAATTTCAAGTCCCTCTTTTGTGGCGGGTATTTTAATCAAGACATTTTTTTCATTTATAAGCGAAAATATTCTTTGTGCCTCATTTACCGATGTTTCAACATTTGTTGCGATATTAGGCGGGACTTCTATACTGACAAATCCGTCATTGCCGCCAGTTCTTTCAAAAACAGGGAATAGAATTTTAGCAGCTTTTTTAATGTCTTCTCGTGTAATTGTATCATATATGGTAAAGGAATCCAATTTTTCCGATGAGAGTTTTTTAATTAACTCAGGGTATCCGCATTTTCCCGAATTTATGGATTTTTCAAAAATAGAAGGATTGGATGTTACTCCTGTAATTATGCCGTTTTTAACTAATTGTTCAAGTTCGCCGGAGTCTATCAGGCACCTTGAGATATTATCAAGCCATGGGCTTTGACCATACGAAGCCAACTTCCCAAATTGTTCCTTTTTAGATATTAAGAAATCGGTTTTCATCCCGCCTCCTTTATTTATTACAGAATTAAATTATATACTTATTTATAAATTATATAAATTTATCCACCTGAATAGTTTATGCAAATGTGTGCATGCATATCATTCGGGATTATAGGTTATTTATTTTTAAAAAATAGCCAGTGATTTTTCCCAGCCCTATCGAACTTCAACAAGGTATATTCGCCATCCAGCTTTTTTCCATCAAAATGTATAATATATTTTGAATCGTTGCTTTTTATAGTTTTGTAAGTTCCGTTATCCCAAATTTTAACAATGCCGGCCCCATAATGACCTTCAGGAATTATACCTTCAAAACTTGCATAAGAAAGAGGGTGGTCATCTACTTTTATAGCAAGATTCCTTCTTCCGGACACCAATGGAGGCTCTTTAGGTAAAGCGTAGGAAATTAAAATCCCATTTTCTTCAAGCCTTAAGTCCCAATGCAGGTGGCTTGCATGATGTTCATGAACCACAAAAATTTTATCCACAAAAATATTATATCATAAAAAATAATTTACGGGGCAATAGACATAATTAATTTTTAATGATATTATTGTCAACATTAAAGATATTAAATATTAAAAATTTAAATTAATATAAAATTTGGGATTGAAAGATTTGAAAATTATATCATTTGTTATTGCGCATCGCATTATTAATTATAAATCATAATATAATTTCAAAATTAACGATAATGAGTTAAGGTATTTTTATGGCGGCTAAAAATTCAAGTGTCTGGAATGCTTTTTTGCGGATTTATATAGGTATTTATTTCCTTTATGCCGTCCACTCTAAATTAAGCCCGTTTTTCTTTTCCAGTTTGCGTGGTAAACTTTCATATTTTGCAAATCATGATCCATTATGGTTTTACGTTATATTTTTAAATCATTTTGTTATTCCAAACGCGTTTTTGTTTGCCATGTTAATAGTTATGGGAGAGTTATTCGCGGGGATTTTTTTGACGGCAGGGTTTTTAACCGGAATTGCCGGGTTTGTTGGGATTTTTCTAAACCTTAATTATCTTCTGGCAATGTACTGGATGGGTACTGCAGAGTTAGCGATAAATCTTACCTTTATAATGTGCGAATTGGTGATAATATTTACAGGTTCAGGAAAGGTGTTGGGGATAGATGCGTTATTTTAAATTTAAAAAAATATTTAATTTTAAATTGAATTTTGATAAAATAAAATAGATAGCACTTCTTTTACGGTGGATGTAGCTCAGCTGGTAGAGCCCCGGATTGTGACTCCGGTGGTCGCAGGTTCAAAACCTGTCATCCACCCCACTTAAAACCGCAGTATTTAAGGCATTTCTGATAAGTACCTCTCTTGACATAATTTCTTAATTTTGATAAAATTTATGTAATTTTAATGAATTTTGCATACAAAAACGCATACAGTTCGCATACAGTTTTTAAGGTAAAAATATGAGACTTTATAAGCGCGGCAGCATATTTTGGGTAGAATTTAGGCACGACGGCAAGCATTACCAACAGTCCTGTCGGACCAAAGATAAATCCGTCGCCGAGGAAGTCGCAGCGGCGATACATGCCGACGTAGTTAGAAATAGATTTGATATACCTGTTAAAAACAAAGCCGTATATATTTTCAAAGAAGTTTTTAACCAATATATAAAACAACAGCAAAAGGGTAAAAACCTTGACCGTAAGTTAGTTGCCGCTAAACATTTCTTATTAATATTTGGGAATAAAGAATTAAATAATATTGCTTCGGTTGATATTAAAAATTACCAGCTTCAAAGAAAACTTGAAATTATGAACTTGCCAAAAAATATCGGCAAAAAAGAAAGCGAAATAAATTTTAGGTCTGTTAATCTTGAGATTATAACGCTTTCAAATTTCTTTAATTTTTGTATAGAGCTAACTTATCTAGATAAGAACCCTTGTGTAGGCGTTAGAAAACTTAACGAACTATCCCGCCTTAAAACTTTATCGGACGACGATATTAACAAGCTGATTAATGGTGCTACGAATAAGCTTACAAGAGATTTAATTACTTTCTTAATCCTTACCGGCTGCCGCAAAGGCGAAGCCTTAAACTTAAAATGGGACGACGCGGACTTAAAGAACGACGTTATAGCCATTAAAGGAACTAAAACTAAATACGATAGATATATTCCGATTTCAAAGCCCCTAAAAGAGCTTTTAAGGCAAGTCGAAAAAAATCAGGATAGTTTGTATGTATTTGAAAGGAACGGGGCTAAATTAGCTAATTTTAAGCGTTCTTTTCATACCGCCTGCAAGAACGCCGGACTTAAGGATTTAAGGATTCATGACCTACGCCACGTATTTGCAAGTAAAATGGTTATGGGCGGGACGAGCCTTTTTATAACCGGCGAGCTGCTCGGACATAGAACGACGCAAATGACAAAGCGGTATAGTCATCTGGTCCCGGAGACTTTACGTAAAGCGGTTGACGACGTGTTTAACAAAAAAAATATTGTAATGCAAGCGCAAACTTGGTTAGCCGCAAATACATTCGTTATTTCCGACACGCATTTTGGACACGCAAATATTATGCGGTCTGAACCGTTAAGAAGCACTCTGGTTAATTCTGCTAAAGGGGATGTTTCTAATTACGTTGATTTAACCGCGGCGGCTGACTGTAAAATGACAGATAATTGGAATTCCGTCGTATCTGCAAACGATAATATCCTACATTTAGGCGATGCCGTTTGGGGCGGAAAAAACAAAATAACGAAATATATAAAGGAACTTAACGGTCGGATTTATTTGATTAAAGGAAATCACGACGCCGATAATGCCACCTACAAGGAATTAGGCATTAATGTTATCGAAAACATTCATTTATTTATAGACGGTTCTTACGATATAATACCCACAAAACATAAATACGCTAATGCTATTATAACCGAAATTAACGGCAAGAGGATTATGTTTTCGCATTTTCCGGTCGTAAATGATATCGTTGAGGATATGGAGAATTTTGCCGGGATAACCAAAGAGCTTTATGAAATTTTTAAAAATTATAACTGTAATTTAAACATACACGGTCACACACATTCGCAATCAATTAAAATAGCTTCATTCTGTAAAAACGTTTCAGTGGAAGCAATCGGGGATTTTAAACCGCACAAAATTGGCGAAATTATATAGCCATCCGGTGCCGGAAACTTTAAAAAAGACGGTGGACGAAATGCGGGATAAGAGCGATAAAAAAGGTTAACGGTTTTATACCCTATCTGTCCCCTTTCTAACCTTAAAACGCAAATTTGAAAGTATTTTTAAGGTTTAGTCAAACTAAAAGTGGAATTTTTATAATTTACGGTAAGAATAAAGTTGCTTAGAAAACTTTTAACTCCTAATAATACGACATGCAAGTTTGGCATGAAATCTATCAACACGTTCTCAATTTCTATGCTGTCCGTTTTAAAGCATAATGTATGCGCATAAGCAGTAGTTGCGCCATTGCCGGTGCTAATTGTTTTGCGGATACCGGCTTGTAAATTATGACCCAGTAACGGAGCGTATTCAGCAGGAATAGCGCATTCATCGGCGCCCGTATCGATTAAGCCATATACTTTTATGGATAGTTTTGTATGCGGATTATGAATTGTAACCGGTAACCATGGTCGGGCTATATCGTTATCGTTAAATTTTGTAAAAGGAATATCGGCGGCGGTCATCAGTATATCTGCACCATATCCTTAACTGGAATGAACGTAATGACGGGTTCTTTATAGCCCTCCCGTTGCGCTTCATCGTAAGCTTCATTTGGGCTGTCGCCTGAACCGATTACCGTAGAGTCTTCAAAACTTTTCAATGCCACGTATTTTCCGGCAAGGTCGTTATTTTTGATTAAAACTTGTACCATTTTAGCCTCTCCTAAAAATTAATTACTTCATACTTTAAAATATAGCACTATATCTAAATATAATCAAGTTATTCGCTCTACTTTTTTTAGCAGTTCTATCGACAAGATAGCGACAGAAAGGCGGCAAATATCAATAAGAACTGCTACAAATAGCGTCTAATCGCAACATATTATAAATTTAACATTTACAAGGCTTTGGGCAGTTTTTTGCCTGATAAAATATATTTTTCGCTATGTTTATTTTTATCGAGATTTTAGCATTACCTTTTTTTAAAAATTTTTAAATTTATAACGCTTGACATCAATATTTGACTTTGAGATAATAAAATTATTAATAATTTTTTTCGGATTTTCAATTGCCTCTGCGCTAAAAACCCGACCGCCTGCAATATATTTATAAAGGGATTATTATAAATATTTTAAACAGGCAACTTCTTAATCCCATTCTTTAATAGACTTTTGTCTATTTCTATATTCAAGACTTTTTACGTCTTGTCTAAAAAAAATCAAAATTTCAATCAATAATTAATTTTAATTTCAATAAAGGAGAGACTTATGAAAAATTTAATTAATGGGACAACTACGTCCAGAAACTTAACCGTATTATCAGTAGAAGACAAATTGATAGAAAATAAGGCATTAAAGATTTTTAATTTAATGACGGACCATTACTGGTGGTATGATGAATTTACATTAGCAGATGAGATTTGTGAATACTCGCAAAAACATAAAACGGATTCAATATCTGCTTATATTGAAATATGCAAAGTTCAAGGAGAATTAAAAGCGCTCCTTAAAATTTATCAAACGATGTCGTATCATGGTTATGATTATTATTACCAAGGAATCTATTTTAAAAAAGCGGTCAATATATTCTGTAATGGTTGTCGGGTTAGATACGTTGTTTTAGCATCCCAGGGGGAATATGCCGGGCTTAACAACGTAGATACCGATTATAACTTTCTTTTTGATGCGGAAGGTAATTTTATCTGCAAAGAAATTAATTATTAACAGCGACGACGATTTAATTTAATTTATAATCAATATTATGTGTAAATCCCTGCTCCGGGATAAACCTAAAACGGTTTATCTCCTCGCGGGGATTTTTTTTGCCGTTTTATGAATTTTTATCTTGATTTTTAGTATCCTAAAATCATAAAATATATAAACTATTAGTTAATTTAATTCTTAATTCTTTTAGTATCTCAAAGCTATAAAATGCTATTTATTATATAAACTATTAGTTAATTTCTATATTTTATGCGGGGTGTTTTATGCCGAAAAAAGCTTTAAGCCAAGATATTATTGATAAAATAATCGCTTTACGAAAGGACAGGGGTCTAAGCTCAAATAAAATAGCCAAAGAACTTAGCTTATCGCCTCAGACCGTAACCAAATATTTAAAAGAAAACGGTTACGAAGTAAAACGAATAATTCCCGCGGCTATCTCTCCAGTAGATATTGAAAAGATGAGAAGAATGAGGCGAAATGGTTATACCCTAAGGCAAATATCAAAAGAATTGGGCTATTCCATCACATATATTTCCTTTTACACAACAGAGTCAAGGTTTAGTCGCGTCTGGAACAGAGATAATGTCTATAGGCTATTATCGTGTATTAGCCCCCTAATTGACTGGAATAAAATTAGACACTATAATGAAATCAATTGGGGGTTAAAAAATGGGACTAAACACAAGAAGAAAATTTACTGATGAGGACAAGATTCAAATCCTGCAGGAAGGAATGGTAAACGGAGTACCGCAGACTTTAAGAAAATACGGGATAGGACAAATACAAAAAGAAAACGGGTAAAAAAGGAAGAAAGCCTTCTTCAGTTATCATAACCGCAGACGGAACAGTCGGGAGTGAGAGGGTTGTAGAAGAAATAACGAAACTTTTATCGTTAGAATTCGTAGATTACGGCTATATTAAGGCGGCAGAATATTTAAAACAAAATAATTATAATATTAATAAGAAAAAGGTTTACAGACTTATGAAAGAAAATAAATTATTGCATAGACAAAAAATAAAACCCTTATCCGGCAGACAATTCGTCCAGTTCAGGAAGGTTGCGGCAACTGAACCGTTTTCTTTTATGGAAATGGATATCAAATACGTTCATATAAAAGGTCTTCATCTTAACGTATTTCTTCTTACCGTTTTGGACGTATTTTTAAGAATGGCTTTAGGCTATATCGTAAAACCTTCCGTTACTAAAAAAGATACGGTAAATTTATTAGACTTAAGTTATTAACAAATACTATATAAAGGGCGCTACCGTAAGAAACGATAACGGTTCGCAATTTATTGCGGGATATACCAGAGATTACTTGAAAGAAATGGGGTTATATCAGGAATTTACGCATGTATCTACTCCCGAAGAAAACGGACATATAGCAAGTTTTAATGCCGCCTTTATGGCGGCACATCTTTTCATTCTATTATACAGAACGAACTGTTCTCTAAATACGAGTTTGATTCGTTTGAAGAATTGCAGGAAGTATTAAAAAGATATTATAATTTTTATAATAAGGAAAGGCTTCATTCGTCGTTGGGATATAAACCTTCGGAAGATTATCTTAAGGAATATTTAAATAATAATCCCCCTGCCCTTAATAATTATTTAAAACGGCAGCAAAGCGCGGTTCAAGGGTTGGCGGCAATACAAACGGATAACGACACGGCTTACGCCGCCCTTGAACCATGCGGCTTGCCGTTTATAATAAACTAATAGGGCAGGGGGTACTAAAATTTAATTGAAAAAAGTTATAAAAAACATATTGACAATATTAGTATTTTATGATAACTTATTTATCAAGGTGAATTATAACAAAAAAGTGTCTTAATTTACTCCAACAATATGGGGGTTAGACCAATACAATAACTTGAAGGTGGTTT
>JAJZYP010000056.1 GCA_021798015.1 bacterium | reverse complement strand
TTTTCAGCTTCTGCATAGAAAAAAATCTTATTGATAAAAATCCTGCCGCCGGTATAAGAAAATTAAATACTTTATCGCGAATTAAAACTCTTTCCGATGAAGACATTCAAAAACTAATTTCAGGCGCAACGAATAAATTAACCAGGGATTTAATAACTTTTTTAATTTATACCGGCTGTCGGAAAGGCGAGGCCTTGAATTTAAAGTGGGACGACGTGGATTTAAAAACAGGCGTTATTGCAATTAAAGGAACGAAAACAAAATATGACCGATATATTCCGATTTCTGAACCGTTAAAAGCGGTTTTAAGCGGTATCGAAAAGAATCAGGATAGTTTGTATGTCTTTAATAGAAACGGAGCAAAATTGACCGATTTTAAGCGTTCTTTTCATACCGCCTGTAAAAAGTCAGGACTAAAAGATTTGCATATCCACGATTTAAGACACGTCTTTGCAAGCAAGATGGTAATGGGCGGAACATCGTTATATATTACCGGCGAACTCTTAGGACACAGAACGACGCAGATGACAAAAAGGTATAGTCATTTAGTGCCGGAGACCTTGAAGAAGGCAGTTGATGATGTGTGGAAGAAAAAAGATGATAATGAGTACTAAATAATTATAACTTTTAAATGAAAGTTATTTACAAGCACAGCGTAATCCGTAATGCATTATCAATAATATTCATATCTGTGCCTGCGCAGCTACCAATAACGCTATCTATTTCCCGTTCTAACACGGTTGCTATATTGTCGGCAACGATAACGGAATCGTTCAACAATCCCATCCGCTGACCAAGAGAACTATTTTTAAGAACTGGTACTCTCGTTGGGCCTTTTCTATTAAAATTAGAGGTTATTAGCACAATTATTTTTTGACTTAGCCCTGTATTTAAAGCATTTGCCTGAACTACAAGAGCAGGTCTCTTTTTGTAGGTTTTTAAATTAGAGTTAGGAAAACGAACTAAAACAACATCCCCGCGACTACAAGCAGTCATATGCTTCCATCCCTAGCGCATTCCAATCTTCCTCGAAAGTATGCAGACGCATGCGTGTTTCTAATGCCTCTTCTGTAGACCAACCAATATCTTCGATTAATAAAGGCTCAATTAAAGATGAAAATGATAAATTTGAGGTATTCCTCATTGGCTGAGGTAATAACATAGAAGTCAATTGCATAGATGACATTTGTATAGAAAAAGCGTCAAATATATAGGGCATATTAAAAAGTTTATACCAATTTAGAGCTTGTTCTGTTTTGATTGCAGTATTTTTTATAAATGGCCATTGCATAGAAAAAGCGTAAAGTGAGGAAGCTGACATATTGAGGGTTTCATTCTTATTATAAGCTTGTTTTGTTTTGATTGCAGTATTTCTAACTGAACGTTTATATTCAATAAAATTTACTACATTACTTTTAATATCAGTTTTATTTGACTGCTCCTCTATTATTATATATTTCCCATAAGATTCTTGTACATTATTATAGGGAATACTTAGACTTGTTTCTGTTTGCATAGTCATTTTATATCTCCTTTTTTTGTAATTTCTATCCCTAAATCTACCAGTTCCTTAAAAACAGATTTAATCTTATTATGAGGTAAGTCTCCGGTAGGTTGAGGGTTTGTATTAATATCTATTTCTAACTTACATTCGCTTTGCAATAATTTTTCTGCCGGTGATACCGATAACATTTGTCCTGAGAGCGCAAACTCAAAGCCTTGCATTATTACAACTGACCACTTTGAAAGCCTGTTAATTTTAAGATATTCAAGACCGTGAAGTTTAGAAAAACGAGGGCGGTTAATTTGATAAAGAAAGTCTGACGATGTTTCATCGTCTATTTGAATAGATTTCAAGTACTTGGCAATATACATATTTCCAACAGCAATGTCTGCAACAGGACGTATAAGTCCGGCACCAAAAGCAAGTCTATTAATTGGCGGAGCAAGAGTAAGCCAGTTTTCTATGTTTAGTGAAAATTTTTTAACAACTTCATCTAAGTAACCAATATTAGGTAAACCATTATCATAGGACAACTGTGGATTAGGTGTATATAACCAATCAATTCGATATAGTTGCGACAATTGAGGCTGTATACTTAATTGCATTAGTCCATTCTCAAAAGGGCCAATATCACTATAGAAGGGACGGGTTATCCTTTGCGTAGGCTGACCTGATATGACAGATTCCCACCATTTTTCCGGAGTTTCAGGATTTGCTTTAGTAAAAGCTGTTAAACGTATGTTTTCTGTTAGCCATTCGCTTTGCTGATGCACGGATAAGAGTGAATCTTTTTTCTTTTTTATAACTGATTTCTTCATTATTTCATTCTCCGCTTATATATTAAATAATAAAAAAAACATTAAATTCTGTCAAGCTTTTATATTGATATCATGTCAAGGCAAAATAGAAATGTCCACTTCTTAGCAATTGATAACTGCAATCTTTTAGCTAAAATTAAAATTAATACATCATAGTTAAATTCTCTAAAATTTTTAAAAATTAAAAATCCTTATATTTTCTAAAATTACTCGCCAAATCAGAAAATGAATCCGGCTTATATTTATTAAAACCTTCCTCGTCAACAAAAATATAATCGAAAACTACTTTATGCTGAGAAATATTTATATCTTCGCACCATTGCTTTAGGCGTGCCATTTTTAACGGAGTATCGAGGTCTTCAAGTCCTTTGGTTTCTACAATATAAATATGCTTCTCATCAGTTTTTACAATAAAATCGGGGTAATAATCAGAAATATTCCCGTTTGCATTAACATAATCTATTTTGAAATGCACCGCCAAATAATTTTTTACATAAGAAACGATATCAGGACATCTTTCTAAAAATGAAGCAAAAAGCAGTTCGAGATGGCTGTCGCCTATAATTTTATTAAAAAGACTCTTTTGCGGATCTATGGAGTTCTGGTATTTAACGACAAACGGTCTTGTTTGCCTTAGTTTTATATAATCCCTGATTTCCGCACTGCCCTTGTCTAAAATTGTTAAATCGTTTATCTTTTTAATAAAAGTCTGGACTATTGTTTTTGTTGCTTCAAGTTCCGAAAGGTTTCTTAATGTGTTTAAATCTTCAATTTCTACCTGCCTGTCGAACAGATATCTTGAAATAAATTCTTTTACCTTCCCATATAGAACGTCATATCCGCTTATTAACCTCAGCTCATGCATAATGACCTTGGTAAAATAGCCTATAGCATTTCTATAATCGACAATTAAATCAGAACTAAGCATTATGGTATGGTTTATTTTATCGGAGGTAATTTCTTTAAAAACTATTTCCCGTTTTTCTTCTTCGCTGAATTGCTTGTATTCAATCCGTTTATTTCCGAAAATAGACGGATTTAAGTCTTCTAATTGCTTATATTCCCTGTAAATTCTTGGAGACAGAACTGGTATTTCTATATTAAGCTTATCTATATCTTTTTTTACATTGTCATTATCCACTTCTATAATTATCGGAGCCTTTGCTCCCGTGCCGTAACCCATCGGTTTTCGCTCGAGCTCAACCCCTTCGGTCTGTATGGATTCTACAAATTCCATAAATGCATCGGTTCCAACGACGCTCACATATTCCGTAGCATCTGTACCGGGATACATCCTTCTTAAACCTCTTCCTAATGTCTGTTCCGGCAGAATATTGCTTTTTGCAGCATAGGCACGAAGCCCTACTATAGTGGTGACATTGCGGACATCCCAGCCTTCTTTTAAAACAAGGACGGAAACTATGACTTTATAAGGGCTTTCGAAGCTATCTATTTCGTTTGCAGCATTTCTCAATCTATCTAGTTCTTCTTTGCTCTTTCCTGTGTCATGTTCGGCAATTTCACCGTTATTTTTAGTGTGTATTACTAAAACAGCACCTTTAAGGTCTGAATACCTGTTTTCAAGATAGTCGGCAACATCGTCGCAGTTTATTGTGTCATCCGTCATAATGAAAAGAATGGCTTTTTTGCCGAGCTTTTCATGTTCTATATATGCTTTGCGCCATTCTTCTATTCCCAAGGCTATATAATCTGAATATTTTTCGGTATATTTTGAACTTTTCTTTTCGGAAAGTTTTGCCCGACTTGCTGAATCAGGTAAAACAGGATGCTTTACGACATCCTGGTAAATAGCTTCCACCAGCGGATAGTCAACTACGGTTTGTACGAAAATAGCCCCGTTATTGTGCTTAGGCGTTGCCGTAACATCCATCTGCAATGAAAGGAAATGTCCTTTTTGTTTTAAACGGTTATGGATATCTTCTATCGATTTAAACCATGCAAGACGGCTGTCGTGAATATGATGGGCTTCATCGTTAATTACTATTAATTCGTCAATTTCCCTGACTATAATTCCTAAATCCACTTTTGAATCGTTCGTTTTGCCTACGGGTCTTTTTCCAAGAAAATAGTCGTCGAGGTTTTCATCATTAAAGCTCGGGTCGGTATCGTTTCCGCTATATACTCTATGAATATTAGTCAAGAAAATATTTCCGGTTTTGCGAACGACAGAAACGTTATCCTGAATATGAAGCGTAAGTTGAAAATCATCCTGCCAGTTTTGACCTCCAAAACCGTTATTCGGCAAAAGGGGGTCGTTCCAGAATATTTTTAATCCGTCAAAATCGGCGCGCAGCCTATCTAAGACTATTATATTTGGGGCAATTATAAGAAAGTTGGTCGATAGTTTAGAGTCTTCTTCATATAGCTTGTGGAAATAGCACCAAGTAACTATAAGGCTCATTACTTTAGTTTTGCCGCTTCCGGTAGCCATTTTTATAACTAATCTAAGCCAATCTTCATCAAACATTCCGGTAGAAACCGCTTTCGAAGAATCATATTTTAAAAGGTCGTATTTATCTTTAACTTTTGCAACTTCGTATAAATAAATAATGGTTTCTATAGCTTCTCTTTGGGCAAAGTAATATTTAAACTCGGCCGTATCGTCGCCTGATTTTTCTATAATATGCGCTGTATTAAACCACCATTCTAATAACGACTTTGAAGTTGCACTTGCACCGGCATAGAGGTCATCCCGCCAGTCTTTAACTTCTTTTCTAATTTTAGAAACAAGCGGCGGCAAGAGCTTCTCGTAGCTTGTTTCCCTTAAAGACTCATCGGCAGGAAACCATCTGTATTCAGGATATAGGACGTCATACGGAGATTTTGGAAAATTAGGATGGATTGCCATTTTTTATTCCTTTATAAATCTATTTCGGTTATATAATTCAGACGGAAACCTCGAATACCTTCATAGTATCGTTTCCAAATATATCGACAACTTTGACTGCAATCTTATGCCTCCCATTATTACAGTCGTGATAAGGCGTTATAAGTTCTAATGACCTGTTTTTCTTAGTCCTAAAAGACTGCCATTCGTTTTCGAAGATATAATCGCCCGTCCATTTTTCTTCAATTTTACCTGTATCGAAGTTTTTAACTTTTATAATTTCACGCCGAGATTCAAAATTGAAATCGACGCTCCAGTAATCAATCCAGTCAGTCCAATTCTCAGTAAGTATTTCTTTAGTTATAATGCCGTCTTTATCCTTATTTACCTTAATAATCCTGCCGTTTTCGACAACAATTTTACTTTTGCCGTTTGAAAGCGAGGATGCCGCATTATCTACCGTATCCTGAGAATAATGGACTGAAAAATCTGTTAATTCAATAGCTATCTGATTATTTTTTACGTGCGGTTTTACTTCTATGTAATTTACATCGTAAAATATAACCTGATTTTTCTCTATTGCCCTTTTATCGAAAACATCTCTGGGTATATATTTAAGCGCTAAATCAATTCCTTTAGCCCTTGCTTCTTCTTGAATACGCGGAAATAACCCCATTTCAAATTCAAAGGCAAGGATATCTATGCGCGAAATTCTCTTTTCCTGACACTCAAGTATGACTTCTTCGACGAAAAGGCGTGTTACCGGAAGATTTATCGGTCCGACCGTAACAAATCTACCTGCCTTTTTGCCCTGAAAACATTTAAAGTTTTCAACCGTTTCCGATTTATAGGCCTTAAGTATAAGCAATACAAAATCTTTTTCTTTTTGCTCTAGCTGTTTTTGGCGTTCTTCCTCACGAAGGTTCATATTAACGCCGATGTAATGCGCTCTTTCATATTTGCCGATATTTAATATTTCAAAAGCGCGAAAATCTTTTCCGCCAGCTTTTAGTTCCCGTTGAACCTGAATCATTCTTTTACGGGTTGTGTGTATCGCAAACTTGCCGAGGTCGGAACCTATCCATTTTCGACCAAGTTTTTCGGCCACAGCAAGAGTGGTGCCAGAGCCGCAGAAGAAGTCGGCAACGATGTCGTTTTCGTTGGAACTAACTTTTATTATTCGATCAAGAAGGGCTTCCGGCTTTTGAGTAGGATAATCAACCCGCTCATCAGCCATTGGGTTAACTATTGGTATATCCACCCAAACATTTTGAACCATTTGCCCTGAATAATTATCTTCATATATTTTTCGATAAATACGTGCGTTAATATCTTTAGGCATAACTAGTTCATTATTTTTATACATTGTTTCCATTCGCTCCTTAGAATAAAGCCAGCCCGTTTTTGGCGGTTGTATGCCATGAAATTCATAGCGCAAATTAGGCCGATTTAAAGGATTTACTAAGGGGGATTTCATGAATTTCCGTCCATCCCCATCATCAAATGTAAACCTTTCCTTTATGTACTTTTTTGTATTTTCATCATCTTTCGAATAGATTGGGTTGAATATATGCTCCTCACCCTTGGCATAAAAAAGCAGAGTGTCGTTTGTAATACCGAATTGGTCAGCTGACCATGCCTGAGCCTGCTTCCTTCGCCAAATTATTTCGTTGACGAAATTTGCTTCCCCAAAAACCTCATTCATGACTAATCTTAGTAGACTATTAACTCTGTAATCGCAATGTACATAAATACTTCCGTCTTCCGCCAATAAATCACGCATTAAAACAAGTCTTTCGTAAATCATGGCTATAAAGCTATCCGCCCCTTTACCCCAAGTATCTCGATATGCGAGTTCTTCCAAAACGCTCGGCTTTTTGGTAAATGTTTCTTCTCCTATTTCTATATCCATTGAAAAATCGGCGCCGACATCAAATGGCGGATCAATATAAATCAATTTTATTCCGCCGGCTTGTTCAATTTCATCTCGCATAGGACCGTTTTTCAAACTTGAAAGAATAAGCTTGTTATCACCCCATATAAGCTTATTCGTCCAGCCGGATTTTTGGCGTCCGCGTTCGTCAAACAGGAATAATTGAGATTTGGTATCTTCAGGCTTTTCAGGGCGGGGTTCATCAATCTGCTCTATAACCTGAAACGGCAGAACTATATTTGCAACTTCAGCAGTTTTTCCATTCCAGACAAGTTCTACTTCGCGCTTATCATCAAAGAGTAAAAAGCGGTATTTATCGGGAAGAGGTTTATCTTTTTCTATTAGTTGTAATATTTCACGTTTTTCAGATTCGGTCAGTTTCATTTATTCTTACCCCAAAAAAGTATCTATTATATATTAAATTCTTTAGTCAATTATATATTATTTCTGAAGTTTCTGATAATGATGCACTCCTAAAACAAACTTATTCCCTTGCTATTTACAAATTTTTTAAATTCATCTTCGTTTTGTAATAATTGTTGGTAAATAAATTTAGAAATTATAAAAGCACGCTTTATAATTACTTTTAGCTTCTCTTCATAAGAATCTTTTTTTACAATGTTCTCTAAATGAAAGTGAACGCTTTGGCCTCTTAAAGTATAAATCTCTTTTATTTGGCTCTCAGAGTATTCTTTAGGAAATTTAAAATAATTCAAAATTTTTAGACAACCTTCAGCGAATTTATTTTTTTCTCTTGCATTTACCAGAGCTTCTATAGATTTAGTCAATTGTAATATTGCATCTAATCCGTCATGGCATTGTAGAGCAAATTGAAAAGCATTAAACCCATGCCTCAAACGAAAATAATTTACATTTTTTATATTGCTGTCGCTATATATATTTTGAAGGTTTCTATATACCTTATCTATCAGTTTTATGTGCATGCCCCTTAATTCTAAAAAATTCCCGTATTCATATCGCCTATATTCAGGAAGAGTACCTGAATTTCTTATATTATAAAGATTCCCGTCGTTATTGCCGCCTATAAATATTGCCATTTCATATTGAGGAATACCTAAAGCAATAATTATAGAATTTAAAAAATAATCAAGTTTCAGACGTAAATTTTCATCCTCTGCGTTAAGAATATTAGGCTCGTCCTACGGTTTAGCAATAAAAAGAAAAACACTACTCGATATAAGATTATCATACATAAACGAACCTCTGGTTTCTTTAAAATAATCCAATGGTAAATCTTCTATTTGTTGAGGAATTTTATTGCAAATAGAAAAATCGCCTATATCAAGATTTTTATTAACCTTTAAATTTGTGCCTTTTAGGGCATAAAAAGCAAATTTATATCCTTTTTCCATTTTTAGTTCTTTTTGAAATATCATTTTATTTCCGGCTTCTATAACATGCTGTCGTTCACAGAGATACTTGTCGTTTCATTTTATTTATATTGTATTAAAAAGTCAAATTAAGATAAGATATATTGTAGATGAGCATTACTTATCTGTTATATTAAAATAAAGAAACTTATTTTGATTAATCAGCATAGAAAGATATTTAATCTATTTCCCGCCAAGATAAACCTTCGTTACATAATCCCTGTTATGCCCCAGTTCATTGGAAACGGCTATCTTAGAATCTTTTTCGGAATACCCGTTTGAAACCAGTTCCGCATACCTTTCCTGTGCAACGGAATGTCTTACGGCGTGCATATTGAAGCCGGCATTTTTAATGGAGTTACCCAGATGGTTCATTTCCTGTTTTAAGTTCCTGCGGGTATCGTAGTTGCAGTTAATCGCAAATTTACGAAGTTCCGCAAGTTCTTTAAGTTTCTCAGAAGAAAGTTTTATTTCTCTGGGTCTGCCGTTTTTGCACCAAGAGCCTTTTAATTCAAGAGTGCCGTTTTTTACTATTTCATAACCTTTTGAAAGCGCAAGTCCGGCGTGGACGCTTTCCTCTTTCCTTAAGCCCGCTATACTTGCAATTTTCAACTGAACGTAAACGTTGGCGTCTTTTTCTTTAAAATACCGGAGCTTTTGGTTTATATCCACTCCTTTGGCGTTTAGACTTTTGTCCTTATACTCCATTTCTCTTTTAAGTCCAAGTTCTCCGTTGGAAATGTTAATATTAGTTCTGCTTTTTTCATGTAAAAAAGACCTTAAGGAAGAAACGTAGTTGATAATAGTGGCGTCCTTTAGTCCCTGAGCCTTATAATAATTTACCATTTTTTCAATATCGGAATTACTCCATTTGCCGATGTCGGCTTTCCTGTTAGCGGTTACGCCTATATCGTAATGCCTGGCATCATGAGCTATGCGGCACATATCCTGCCTTATGTCATGGTCTGATTTATTCGAAACGATAGACAGCGGGGCGTCCATTTTGTGGAAATGCTCTATCTCTTTTAATTCCCGATTTATTTTGTATTCTATTTTCGTCATTTTAATATCCTCCGTAAAAATATTTATTTTTATTTAGACAAACTTTTGCCATTGGCATTTAATCCTGCCTATATTCTATAATGCCATAAAACACCCAGCTACGGTTTAAGGTCGAAAATGTCTTTTCGTATGGCTTTTTAACTGGAAAGACAATACCAGCTCTAAGGAGAAAATCTTTTGAGGATAAGCCAATAATCCCTATATATTTTTTAATGTTATTTTCCGGATTTATAGACCCGGCAAGTCTTAAGTAAGAGAGGTTTTTTAGAGTTAAACCTTTAAGAAAGTGAAAAACTGTGCAGGATTTCGGCCTGAGTTAGAAAGGATATTTACTTTTAGAATTGACCCGGATTTTTTTTCCGAGCAGGAATAGTTTTTTAAAATCTTTAATCGCGCCGGTATTTTCATCGTTTATAAATAAACTTAAAAATCACCGGTGAAATAAAAATCTTACAAAATCTAAAGTAAATATTTGCGAATTTAATAATCCGTTCGTTTCGGATTGGAAAGTTTTTAATCTTCTTTCGAAGATAGGTAAGTTTTAATCTCTTGCGAAGATAATAGGTTTCTTTAAAAGCGCCGCCAATTAAAGCGCGAAACCTAAAAAGAATTGACTAAACATTTTATATTTTAATTATACCGCAATTTTATAAAAATAGTAATCACTTTTCATGAAATCATTTTTTTCAAGCGTTTCCCACGCCTTCTTCAGTTTGTAAAAACACAAACTGAAGAAGGCTTATAGAGGTTTGTTTCTTGCTTCGTTTGATTTTGCTTTCCAAACCGGCAAGCGGTTTGAAAAGCAAGCCTTTCGGCAAAATCAAACTCCGGCGAAACAAACATAAAAAGCATCGTATCGGGCTTCCGCCCGAACCTGACAAGCGTATGCACGCTTGACCGCAGGGGGTGGATAAAAACTTTAATTTTACATCCTGCCGCATAAACGGCATATTTTTCTGATGAAAAAGATATACTTTTTAATACATACAGGAAAATATATGTTTATTTTATATAGTTGGTAGCATAACGCGCTTTATTTTGCTTTAATATATTTTTCTTGTTGCTCCAATAAATGAAATTTGTTTATTTTATAATATTTTAAACCCAGACTACGGAAAAATCCAGACGCGAGTATGAAAATAAATAAATCAGATATTTTTTTTTAAAATCGACCCGCAAATGATAAATTTTTATTATTTTTTTATACGTTCCTGCCGGTTAACTTCCGAAAATAATCTATAATATGTATAATGTTATGGTATAATTTAATAAATTGGAGGGCAGGAAAAAAGGGGTTGATAGCGGGTGCGGTTTAAAAGTTTAAAGAAGTAATATACTTAATTAATCTATTGCCAAAACAGATTCAGCAATATAGGAATTTATATTTTATTATAGCAAACTATTAACATGATTACATTAATATCTAAGGGTCCCTTCAACCTGTAGCTTTCATTGAAAGTTATGGCAAATTTTTCTCCAGAATCCATCACTAAAACATGAATTTTGCGTGAAGCTGTACGTATTGGTGAAAAGCCGATAGTCTTGGAAGCTAAACAGATAAAGAAAACTTCTTCGCTAATAAAAATATTAACAGCACCTGACAACACCGGCAACAACGAGGAAATTAAAGAAATTGCCGAATGGATGCTTTTTACTCCGATATAATTAATAACGGTAGAAAATAAATAAATCAGATATTTTTCTCTTAATCCAGAGCAACGTTATTTAGAAAATGGAACTGCACAAAAGATTGAACACTACCGGAAAAATTAGAATTAGAATAAGATAATTATGCCTCCTTATAAGTCAATTCTATCTTTCAAATATACTCATAAAGAGGCATTTAAACAAAATCAATTTTACGTGGCTTTATTTAAAATCTGTCTGATATAACATTAACTTTTTTTTACATAAAATTGAAATTTTCCGCCTTGCTCGGCAGATTCCATAAGTTCATTGCCAGTTCTTTTACACCATGCCGCCATATCGTTTTTTGTACCGGGGTCGGTTGATATAATTTCTAATATCTGGCCCGAACTTAAGCCGTCCATTTCTTTTTTTGTCTTAACAATCGGCAATGGGCAGGATAATCCTGAAGCGTCTAAAGTTTTTGAAATGTTTAACTGCATATAGGTCACCTCCTTTTTATTAAAATTTCTATTCAATAAATTTTAAAAAGCTAAATGTATATCGGAATTAATAGCATCTTCCATATACGTTGCAGCGCCGCCGTATTCTAAGCCGTTTATAAAATCTTCTTTTTTATACCCAAACAGATCGATCGCCATCTGGCAGGCAATTAGCCTGACCCCTGACTCCTGGCATATTGCAATAAGTTCAGAAATAGTTGCAAGTCCATTTTTTTTGATCATGGATTTCATCATAGATGTTGCCATGGCGGTCATTCCAGGAAATGCCTGAACAATACTCGGTATCGGTATCGGCATAGGCATTGCGGGATTACCTAAAGGACTGACTTTAAGTAACGAATCAACATCTTTTCTAAGGATATTTAAACCGTAAAACGAGAAATAAATTGTCGTTGAAATATCAAGCGTTGCGGCAACGGAAGCAAGGATAAGCGGCGGATAAGCCATATCTAAGGTTCCATGAATAGAAATAATCGACATCTTTTTCATAACAGTTTCCTCCATAATTTTAATTTTATACGCGTTTTTTAATGCAGTTAACAATATCTACAAACCGGTCGAGAAGGTTGCGAATTAAATCGTAAATAGAAATGTCTTTATAATAGGAGGATTTATATATAAATTTTGCGTACAGAGCCTCCCTGATCATTCCCTGGAATAATAGACACATAGATTTAACATCGGATTCGGTCAGCTTACCCGTTATTACTTCATCTTTAAGCCAATCCGCTATTAGGTCCATAAAGGGCTTCCACCTGTTTTCGAAAAAATTTACTATTGCTTTATTTCCTTCTAATCCGCTATACAATTCCATTCTCAAA